>JAQXVY010000061.1 GCA_029225165.1 Oscillospiraceae bacterium | reverse complement strand
ATGGTGGCTATTGCGGTGACGGCATAAAGTCCTGCCTTGCCGAAAATATAGTAAGCAATCAGTGCTGACGAAAAAATAACTACCATTGAACCTAAAAGTAATAGCTCGTTAATCACAATTATTCTCCTCCTCATTTTCTACACCAACGCCAAAGTCAGTGTTTTCCATTAGAATATCAACCCTGCTGTTGTCAATATATTTTGGTGCAATATTTTTTGCGAAAATCTCTATAACCTCTTTGTCAGGCTTTACAGGGGTTGTATTTTCGTTCATTATGTTGACGCAAACTCTTTCAAAGAATTTTAAGCCTGTTTCTATGTCAGTTGTCATACTCTTTTCTGTTTGACCTTTTAAGCCAAAAAGCAGACACACTTCATCGGCATAATTCGCAATATCCTCAGGTGAGGCACTTCCAAAGCCTTTTTTCATCACTTCTTCACGGTAAGGAATATCAAAGGTTTCTACACCGCTTTTTATTTTTACCGTAATATTTTCTTCACTAAACCTTTCTTTAATATCAGGTACTTCATCTTTGTGGAGGTAGTGACATTCAAAGTGTAGGGTATTAATTCCCCTATCCTTGCAGGTGTCAAGAATTTTGTCCATTGTTTTTCCGTCCAAGTCACAAAAACTGCCGGAATTTATCACTTCCAGCCTTTTGTAAATCCCTTTAACTTTAGAAAGTACATTACAGTTTAGTCTAAAATTTTCTTCCTCATCCTTGCAAAAGTCAAGGTGATAGTCGCAAAAGGTGCATCTTCTCCACTTGCAACCGCTTCCCCTTAACAGGACAATTTCACGAGGATTTTTGTCTTTGATAACGCTGTATCTCTCCATATAAACTCCTTTACATTGACGGAAACAGCAAAGAAAAAAGGGTGCACCACGGCACCCAACACAATACATTAATCATTGCTATAATCCGTAGTTTTATTTATCGTCAGGATGGTTCCGAACTGACGGGTTTTTCACCAAGGGATATTATACATCTTAATTTGAATAATTGCAACTATTTTCTTGATATTACAAAAAGCATTTGTTACAATGAAAATATGAAAGTAAGGAGGTCGTATTTATGAAAAAAATATTTGCCTGTATTTTACTATTAACAATAATCACAGCGATGTTTGGCTGTGGAAGTGAAAACAAAAATGGTGGTGACAAAAAGGTGACGGAAAACTACGGAACAGGACATAAAATCTACATAAGAGAGGGTTACTCCGACAAAATAACAGCGACATTTTTCAGCACAGAAAGTGAGGAAAAGGAAACTGTTAACCTCAAGCTGATAAAAAAGGGTGACGACTACAACACCTACTGTTGCAGTGGTGACACCGAGAAATATGACCGAGTTATTTTTACAGGTGACGATACCGACAAATCTATGGAGCTTGCCTTTAACGACTATGTAAACGGTTATCACTTAACAGCGGGCAGTTCACAGGGAAACATTGGTATTCCATTTGTGTATGACGAGGAAGAAAAGACTATTGATTACACTACTGTATCCCTAAAATACAACAATGAAGTAAATAAAAAAATATTCATTTGGGTGCCTGACGGATATGACAAAAATGACAAAGAAACAAAATACTCTGTAATGTATATGTGTGACGGTCAAAACCTTTTTGACAAATTCGCCACCACCTACGGTTGCTGGAATGTGGCTGAAAGTGTAATGTCTATGATGGCAAACAGCGACAACAAATGCATTATTGTAGGAATTGACGACGGTGACGGAAACCGTGACAGCGAGCTTACACCTAACCTTGGAGAGGTTCAAAAGGGCGACCATATGACCCACGAGGAATTTGAAAACGGTACAGGCAAGGTGTACTCCGACTTTGTTATTAATACGGTTATGCCCTACATAAATAAAAACTACAATGTTTACACCGACAGAGAGCATACAAGTGTTTGCGGTAGCTCATCAGGCGGAATTGAGGCTTTTTATATTGGTATGGAGCATCCTGACAAAATTTCTTCAATAGGGGCTTTTTCACCTGCATTCTTGCTTTACAGTGATGATGTGTGGAACAGTTATCTCAAAGGTTTGAAATTCAATGGCAACGAGCCACTTGTTTACATATACAACGGTGACGGTGACAGCCTGGAAACAAGCCTTATGGAATACGCAAAGAGGATGCCGGAATATCTTGAAAACATCAACTATCCAAAGGACAAGGTTATTCTAAAGGAATACAAAGAGGCCTGTCACAATGAGCATTTCTGGAGGGCTATCTTCCCCGATTTTCTGAAATATGCTTTTGAGGGGAAATAATTCATAAAACAAAGTTAAAACTATCGGTGCTTAATATTTTTCAATTTTCGAGTTTACTCTATAAATTTATTTTTCTGCAAAGTGTTGACAAAAGGAAAATTTGGGAATAAAATAAGTACTTAAGAGCAATGACAGGGACAGTCTGTACACAAATCCTTTCAGAGAGTTGCCGTTTGGTGCAAGGCAATAAGGATTAATGCGGAAAATCACCCTTGAGCTGACATCTGAAATAAGTAAGAGAGTCCGTATGTTCTGCGTTAAAGGACAGCATATGTTAGTGTGCGTACAAGTGATTGTCTTTGACAATAAGAAGAGTGGTACCACGGAGATTTTGGTCTTCGTCTCTTTGTGAGGCGAAGGCTTTTTATATTTTTTGAGAATAGAGGTAAATAGTATGTTAACACTTGACAAAATCTATCACGCATCCCATGTTCTCAGGGATGTTGTGAGAGAAACCAAGCTGGTGGAGGCTCCGAAAATCAACAAGGATTGTAATGTATATCTAAAGCCTGAGTGCTTACAGCTTACAGGTTCTTTTAAGCTGAGAGGCTCGGGATATATGATTTCACAGTTAAGTGATGAAGAAAAATCCCACGGTGTTATTGCCTGTTCTGCCGGCAATCACGCACAGGGTGTGGCACTTGCCGCCACAAAGTACGGCATCAAGTCACTTATCTGTCTGCCTGACGGTGCGCCGATTTCCAAGGTTGAGGCTACCAAGAATTACGGTGCAGAGGTTTGTATGGTTCCCGGTGTTTACGACGACGCCTACAACAAGGCTATTGAGCTTCGTGACAAGTGCAACTACACATTTGTTCACCCATTTGACGATATTAATGTAATTGCAGGTCAGGGTACAATCGGTCTGGAAATTATGGAGGAAATGTCCGATGTTGACGCTGTTGTTGTTCCAATCGGCGGCGGCGGACTAATCAGCGGTGTTGCATTTGCCTGTAAAAAGCTGAACCCAAAGGTTAAGGTTTACGGTGTTCAGGCAGAGGGTGCGCCAAGTATGTTTGAGTCCATAAAGCAGGGCAAGATTATTTCCCTTGACAGAGTAAACACCATTGCTGACGGCATCAAGGTTAAGGAGCCTGGCGAAAATACATTCCAGCTTGTTAGAGATTATGTTGACGAAATCGTAACTGTAAGCGAGGACGAAATTTCCTCTGCAATTTTGGCACTTATTGAACAGCAAAAGATGATTGCCGAGGGTGCAGGTGCAGTTTCCGTAGCGGCTGTTATGTTTGACAAACTTCCTGTTAAGGGCAAAAAGGTTGTCTGCGTTGTTTCAGGCGGTAATATTGATGTTACAATCCTATCAAGGGTTATTAAGAGAGGTCTTATGAACACAGGCAGAAGTGCCAGTCTTTGCATTGAGCTTATGGACAAGCCGGGACAGCTTGAACAGGTTTCAAGAATTATTGCAAAATGTGGCGGTAATGTTATTTCTGTTCATCACGAAAGAGCAAGTGAAACTGCTGACATCAACGGCTGTTACCTCAGACTTGTACTTGAAACAAGGAATTTTGAACACATCAAAATGATTGAAGATTCACTAAAGGAACAGGGCTTTAAGCTGGTATAAAATATAAATTGAACAATACTAAGGAGTTTTTAAAATGAGCAAAAAAGTTTACACAAAATCAGCACCTGACGCTATCGGACCATATTCACAGGCTGTTGTTACAGGCAACCTTGTATTCACATCAGGTCAGATTGCAATTAACCCCGAAACAGGAAATGTTGAGGCTACAACAATCGAAGAGCAGACACATCAGGTTTGCAAAAACCTTACAGAGGTACTGAAAGCTGCCGGAACTTCCATTGACAACGCAGTAAAGACAGTATGTTTTCTGAAAAATATGGAGGACTTCGGTGCATTTAACGCAGTTTACGGAGAATACTTCCAGTCAAAGCCTGCTCGCTCCTGTGTAGCCGCAAAGCAGCTGCCAAAGGATGTACTTGTTGAGGTTGAGGTTATTGCAGAGGTTTAATAAGTCAATAGTTAAATAATCATTTATGAAAAATCGAAACGGCACCATATCGGTGCCGTTCTTTCATTTTATTATCCTATTTTCTGCTAAAAACCATACTGAATATTCCTGATGTTCCTATAAAGCCACCGATAATCAACCATCCAAACAGAAAGATTTTAAGCCAAGGTATTTCTGTAAACATAGACGGAACAATATCAGGTTGCGAAAAAATCAAACTGACAATCAAACCAATTAACACACCTATCAGCATAAATACTGCTATAATAACGGCAGATAACAAGCCACCAATGACAACAGAAAATAAGAGGATAGCCAAAACAGTACCCAGACTAAAATTATTACCAATTTCTTTTCTTTCCTCTTTGCTGAGTTTTTTCAGTTCGGCTTTTTTGACAGCAATTTGCACCCTTGTTTCTAAGTTTTGGGATTGAGCTTCTCCTGACTCGTCAACATAATCGCTTTCGTAGTTTACAGTAGTAAAAAATGTATTTCCGTTTGAATTGAATAAACAGGAATATATATCCCCCATTGTTTCATTTTTGTCAAGCATTTCTGTACCACACAAAAATTCAACAACCAAACCTTCCTCGTGGAAGATTTCGGTACAATGAATGTGAAAAACCGCATTTTTCTTTTTATTGACAAAATAACTATCACCACAGGAATTTACAAAGGTAGAGCCTTTGACATAACCCTGTTTCACAAAGTCGGGGTATTCCCCCTTATATCCGTAATTTTCCATAAGGCTTTGAATTTTTACCCTTGTTTCCTCCTGCACACTTGACTGTACTAAGGCACTTGCCTGTGACGGATAATCCTTTTGTGTTTCTGAAATAATCTTGTAAATATCCCGCCAAAGCACCTCGTATTCCTTGCAGTTAAGCTTATCAAGAAGTTTATTCCGCACCCTTTCTTTTTTAGAATTAGTAAAATTATTCTCCAGTTCCTCCACAAGGGTTGTCAATTCCTTAAATCCATACTTTGCAATTATAGATTTAAGATTGGGAAAATCCTTTGATTTGTATTCTTCAAGGTCAAGGCTCCAACCATATTCGGATAATTTGGAAATTTCAATAATCAAAGGCAAATTATCTTTTTCGCTTTCGTTTAGAAGATTTATTGACACATGACATTTGCCTACAATTTCACTTGCTACATTACTAAGATAACTCCACGGGGAATCACCAAAGGGCTGAATATCTGCCCTGAATATTTTTACATCTAATTGGGCGCTTGTGAAATGAATTGAAAACGGTGTAGAAGTATCTTCTTCATATTCTATAAGTTGACCTGAAAATATGTATTTGTCATTTTCCTTTGAAAGTGCGAGTGACTCAATACTGTCAAATTTAACATCATCACCGAAAGAAGCATCAGCATTTAGGAGTGTTAATGTATAAAAGTATGTTTCATACAGGTCGGTTACAATTTGAATATTCTCCCCTACTTTTTTAATATTATTCCAGAGAATTTCACCCTTAATCATATCCCAAAGGAGATTTTTCACTTCTTTCTCAAGACCGTCTGAAGTTTCTTCAAAACGATTTTTCTTTTCATTGTCAAACATCAGCACCTGATTATGACAGGCTTTCATAAATTCAACAAAAACTGCATTGTCGGAGTCTTTGTCGATATATTCCTTAACCTGATAATAATTTTCTGCTAAATCAGGAGCACATTCAACATATTTACAAATACGCTTTTTATATTTTTTGATTTTCTTCAAAATTTTAGGTGTTATTTGATTTGGCTCTAATTCTAATATTTCTTCTTCCATATCATAAAAAATATCAATACAATACAGTATATCTTTGCTGACCTTTGAAACATCCATTTATTTTCACCTCTTTTTAAGGAAACACTGATTAAATCATTTGCACATATTGTATCACACCTAATAAATCAAGTAAACATCTATAAAAAGCAAAATACACAAAATATTTCACCATAATTTTACCCTTTAACCCCTTTACATTTTATATAAATCGGTTTATAATATACATAGATAATTGTGAATTCTTACAATTATTAAAATTGTGTTTGTGCATAATGAAAAAATTTATGTCATTATATTTTAAATTGTTTGGAGGTAATTACAATGGCAAGATTTACACTACCAAGAGACCTGTACCATGGCAAGGGTTCTCTTGAGGCACTAAAGGATTTTGAAGGTAAAAAGGCTATCATCTGCGTTGGCGGTGGTAGTATGAAGAGATTCGGCTTTTTGGACAGAGCTGTTTCTTACCTTGAAGAAGCAGGTATGGAGGTTAAGCTGTTTGAAGGCATTGAGCCTGACCCATCTGTTGAAACAGTTATGAAGGGCGCTCAGGCTATGCTTGACTTTGAGCCTGACTGGATTATTGCTATGGGCGGCGGTTCACCAATTGACGCTGCAAAGGCTATGTGGATTAAGTATGAATATCCTGACATCACATTTGAAGAAATGTGCAAGGTATTCGGTATTCCTCACCTAAGACAAAAGGCAAAGTTCTGTGCTATTTCTTCAACATCAGGTACAGCTACCGAGGTTACTGCTTTCTCTATCATCACAGACTATTCAAAGGGCATCAAGTACCCAATCGCTGACTTTGAAATCACTCCTGATGTAGCTATCGTTGACCCTGATTTAGCTGAAACAATGCCTAAAAAGCTTGTTGCTCACACAGGTATGGACGCAATGACACACGCTGTTGAAGCGTATGTTTCCACAGCTAACTGTGACTACACAGACCCACTTGCACTTCACGCAATTAAGATGATTCAGGGCGACCTTGTAAAGTCTTACAACGGCGATATGGACAAGAGAGCAAGTATGCACAACGCACAGTGCCTTGCAGGTATGGCATTCTCCAATGCTTTGCTTGGTATTGTTCACTCAATGGCTCACAAGACCGGTGCTGCTTTTGCTGACTTTGGCGCTCACATCATTCACGGTGCTGCTAACGCAATGTACCTGCCAAAGGTTATTGCATTTAACGCAAAGAATGAAACTGCTGCAAAGAGATATGCTGACATTGCTGACTTTATGAAGTTAGGCGGAGATTCTGTTGAAGATAAGGTTCAGCTCCTCATTGATTACCTGAGAGGTATGAATGACGACCTTAACATTCCTCACTGCATCAAGAATTACGGCGCTGACTCCTATCCAACAGAGCAGGGATTTGTTCCTGAGGATGTATTCCTTGAAAGACTTCCTGAAATTGCAAAGAACGCTATCGGCGACGCTTGCACAGGCTCTAACCCTCGTCAGCCAAGTCAGGAGGAAATGGAAAAACTTCTCAAGTGCTGTTACTACGACACAGAGGTTGATTTCTAATTTCTTACATATAATAATTGAAAAAGAGGCTGTTACTGATGTAGCAGCCTTTTGATTATGGAGGAATACTATGAGAAGATTAAAGGACGACAAAGGCAGAACCTTGGAGGAATTTTTGTCCGCCTATTCCCCAAAGGATTATCCAAGACCCTCCGTCACCGTTGACATTGCTTTATTTTCTGTAAAAGAAAATAAAATCAGCATACTTCTTATAAAAAGAGGCGGTCATCCCTACCTTGACTACTGGGCTTTGCCGGGTGGCTTTACGGAAAGCAAGGAAACTGTTTATGAAAGTGCCGAGAGGGAGCTTTTTGAAGAAACTAACCTAAGGGACATTCCCCTTGAAGAGCTGGGAGTATTTTCCGAGCCAAGCCGTGACCCAAGGAGCTGGACAATGACCGACGCATTTTTCGCCCTTGTTGACAGGGACAAAATCTCCCCAAAAGCAGGAGATGACGCAAGGGATGTACATTGGTTTGACATTACAATAAACAGCAATGAAAACAAAGTTGAGTTATGGCTTAAAAGTGAAGAGGAAGAATTCAATATTATTCTTGAAAAGAATATTAAAAAAGGAGTAACCGGCGACTACTCAATGTTTAAAACGGTGGAAAATAACGGAATTGCCTTTGACCACGGAGAAATTATTGCCAAAGCCCTTGACAAAATGAATTTTATAAAATAATCTGTTCCTATGAAACACCGAATTTAGTAAACTTGAGAATATTTACGCTTAGCATTATGTGTACTTCACTGTTATAAAAACCTCCCTCCCCCGTCATTCCGAGGGAGCAAAGCGACCGAGGAATCTGAAAGGATATCAGTAATGCATAAATCGACACTATCAGGTAAAGGAAAGTATTATTTTTCTGACAAAACATATGGTAGAGGAAGGGGATTCCTCGACAAGCTCGGAATGACAGTATAGTGGTGCGGAATGACAGTGTTATGTATTCACTTAAGTTTACAACATTGATTTGAATACTGATTATAATACTGATCATAATTCTATTATTATAAATAATTCAGTGTTTAAAAATAACCGCTTAAGGAGGAAAATATGAGCATTAAAAAATACACAATAGGCTCACCTTTTGTTACAGACGCAACTGTAAAAGAAGTTAAGGCTGAAAAATCTATCGGAGAATATATTTCTGTAAAAGAAAATACTATTGAACTTACCTTTCCCCTTTCCCCTGACGACATAATTTACGGACTGGGGGAACAATTGGGCGGAATTAACAAGCGTGGCAGAAAGTACCGCAGTTTTTGCTCCGATGACCCTTGCCATACAGAAGATAAAGAGGCGCTGTACGGCGCACACAATTTCTTTGTGCTTAGCGGTAAGGAAAATTTCGGAATTTTCATTGATTTTCCGGGAGAAATACATTGGGATATGGGATTTTCCAAGGAGGATGAAATTTCCATTGTAATTACAGGTACTGACGCTGACATTTACGAAATTTCCGGCGAAAGCGAAATGGAAATTGTTAAGGAGTTCAGGGAGCTGATTGGCAAAAGCTACCTACCGCCAATGTGGGCATTCGGCTATCAGCAGAGCAGATGGAGTTACCCAAACAAGGAACAGATTGACCGAATTGTTAAGGGTTACGAGGATGCTGACATTCCACTTGACACCGTTTACCTTGACATTGACTATATGGACAACTTTAAGGACTTTACCATCAACGAGGAGGCTTTCCCCGACTTTAAGGAGTATGTTGCTACTCTTAAGGAAAAGGGAATCAGACTTATCCCCATTATTGACGCAGGTGTAAAGTGTGAAGATGGTTATGATGTTTATGACGAGGGCGTAAAGAATAACTACTTCTGCAAGGACAGAAAGGGTGACGACTTTAAGGCGGCTGTATGGCCGGGAATTTGCTGTTTCCCTGATTACCTAAAGCCTGAGTCAAGAAAATGGTTTGGCGACAAGTTTTTAACCCTTACCGAAAAGGGCATTGAGGGATTTTGGATTGATATGAACGAGCCTGCTCTGTTTTTCTCTATGGAAAGGTTTAAAGAGGCTGTTGAGTATGTTAAGAAGTACAACGGTGAGGATTTGAACTGCTGGGATTTCTTTAGTTACAGGGATCAATTCTCCAATCTTTCCAACAACAACGAGGACTACAAAAATATGCACCATCTTGACGGCAAGGTGAGCCACTATGATGTGCATAATCTTTACGGATATATGATGATGAGGGGCGTAAGTGAAAGTCTGCCGAAGGATTCTCTGCTGTTCTCCAGAGCGTCATACATCGGCTCGCACCGTTACGGAGGAATTTGGACAGGTGACAACACCTCTTGGTGGAGCCACATTCTGCTAAACCTTAGAATGTTACCATCCCTTAATATGTGCGGATTTATCTACACCGGAGCAGACTGCGGTGGATTTAACGGAAACGCAAGCAGAGAGCTTGTAATCAGGTGGATGCAGCTTTCTGTATTTACACCGCTTTTCAGAAATCACTCCGCTATCGGAACAAGAGATCAGGAGGCATTTGCATTTTCTGACAATGAGGAATTTAAAAGGGTTATTCAGGTGCGTTACAGACTAATTCCATATCTTTATGACCTTGCGAAAAAGTGCTGTGACAACAACGAATTGATGTTTAAGCCCTTAGGATTTGAGTACAAGGACAAGCTGTCAAAGGAATGTGACGACCAACTTTTGCTTGGTGAAGAAATTATGATTGCCCCGATTTATCAGCAGAACAAGTCAGGCAGAACTGTTTATCTCCCTGAAGAAATGACATTCTACAAGCTTTCGGGAAACAAGGTTACACATAAGGAAAAATTGTCACAGGGTATTCACTATGTTGATGTCGCCCTTGACGAAGTACCTCTCTTTGTTAGAAAGGGCAAAACTGTTCCTCTTTGCGCCCCTGCAAAGAATGTTGACTCCCTTGACAAAACTGTTACGGAGTATTTAGAGGGTTAATTGGCTAAAAAGTGCAAAAAAGAGCAATCCACTGTGGATTGCTCTTTTTTTAATATTCGACAAAATATTCTGCAACAGGTACTGTGTCGGTGTACTTTGCAATTAGGGATGTCAGGGCTTTTAGTGTGTAGGTGTCGCCCTTCTTATAGGTTTTGCCTGTCAGTTCGTCGGTAAAGTCGCACTGTGCTGTTAGTGTAAGGTCTGTTGTCTTATTGTTGTGGAGTACAAACATAGAGTAATCTCGGCACTCATCTGTTACAGTATAGGCTACCAAGTCACCAACAAAAATTGAAGTATTGTATTCCCCTGTGTAGAAAATCTTGTACTTGTTGCGGATTTCAGTCAGCTTTCTGTAATGCTCAAGCAGACTTCCATCTACTCCGTCCTGCTCCTCAACAGAAATACCGTCACCGGCTTTTGTAAACTTTTCGGAAGAATTCCAAGAACGGATGCTGTTCATTCTTGTTGCACCTGTTCCTGTTCTTGCTGTGTACCAGTCCATAGGCTCACGGCGGTTAGGGTCGGCAGAACCTGATGTACCGCCACCGCTTTGACCGATTTCGTCACCGTAGTAAATCCAAGGCATACCGTCTGATGTCATTTGAATACTTGCAACCAGTTTTAGCCTTTCTGTTGCTGTTTCTTCTGTTTTTGAATCGGTATAGAAAGCATAAGCCATACGGTTAACATCGTGGTTGTCAAGCATTGTTGAATTTATTGTAACCTTTGAAACATCGGGAGTCTTATCTGCAAAGTCATAAATTTGGCTCATATATCCCGGTATAAATCTGCCCAGCACCTTCTTTGTACCCTTTGCCATTGACTTCATTTCAGCCATATAGAAGAAGTCAAAGTCAGAATCAAGGTCAGCAAAGAACTTTGCCTGATTTGTCTGCATAGAAACCTCAGGCCATACCTCGCCAACGCAGAAAGCGTCAGGATTTTTCTCTTTTACATGGTTTTCAAAATGCTGCCACCACTTATGTGTTACAGAATTTTCCTTGCTGTCGTCGTGGTCACCGCTTGATGTGATACAGTCGTCAATGTGCATTGCGGCGTCAAGTCTGAAACCGTCAACACCCTTGTCAAGCCAAAAGTCGGCTACATCATCAATAGCATCCCAAACCTTTGGATTGTTGTAGTTTAGGTCAGGCATATTGCCGTTAAAGCAGGAGTAATATCTCATCATTGCAACAGCGTCATATGTCCAGTAGCTTTTTTCGGTTACTGATGGGGCACTGCTGCTCCAAACATAGAAGTCACGGTAGTCATTCCTGTTGTATCTTGCGTCCTTAAACCACTGGTGCTGATTTGAGGTGTGGTTAACAACAAGGTCAAGAATAACCTTAATACCGTTTTCGTGGAAGGCATTAAGCATATTGTTAAAGTCCTCCATAGTACCAAAGTCCTCGTTAACAGCCTTATAATCTTTTACATCGTATCCGTGGTATGATTCACTTGGATTTATTGGAGTGAGCCATACAACGCCTACATTAAGGGACTTTAGGTAATCAATCTTTTCGGTAATTCCGTTAAAGTCACCGCATCCGTCACCATTGCTGTCGTAGAATGAACGGACAAAAATCTCGTAGCCTATTGAGGATGTTCTCCAGTCGTTATCAACAGTTTTAGGGAAATTTCGCACAGTTTTGTTGATATATTTTTGGATAGCAGTTGCATCCTTTACATTAACCTCGCTGTCCTCATTTACATCGGACAAATCAGTATCAACGCTCACCTTTGGGTCGTTTATCATCTTTTGAATAAGTGTTGCGTCCTTAACATTAACCTCACCGCTTTTGTCAGCGTCACCTACAACGCCCTGTGTGGACAATGCAGAGGTTTCCTCAATTTTAACCTCTTCAGCGCCTACTTGCAAGGTTGAAATTACTGAAAAAAGCATAATGAGAGCCATAAAAACAGACAATAATTTTTTGCTCATATTTTACCTCCGTGATTTTACCGCTAAAACAATCGGTAAAACAGTTTTTAATATACCTTGATTATATAACATTATTACAGATTTGGAAATACTATAAAAGAAAAAATATCAAAATTTACAAAAATTTTTTAAATCACCTTATAAATCAACAAATATATCTATTATGCACATAAATATAATTTAGTACTTGATAAAACATAGTGTTTATGTTACAATGGTAGAAAGCTATTTATTAACTTTTTGTAAACTAAATTAAGGAGGAATTCTTATGAACACCGGTACAATCATCACATATTTAGCCGCCGTCGGCGGTGTGATTGCCCTGATTTATGCCATTATTTTGGCACTTAAAATCAGTAAGAAAGATTCCGGAACAGAAAGAATGAAGGAAATTGCCTCATCTATCAATGAAGGCGCAAAGGCATTTTTATTTTCCGAATACAAAATCCTAATTGTATTTGTTGCCGTTATTTTTGCTGTAATAACAGCTGTTGGTATTATAACAGGCAACGATACACTTAACTGGAAAACTGCCCTTGCATTCCTGTGCGGTGCTGTTTTGTCCACCGTTGCAGGCTACTGCGGAATGAGTGTGGCTACAAAAGCCAATGTAAGAACTGCCAATGCCGCAAGGAAAAAGGGCTTAAACGGTGCTTTATCCGTTGCATTCAGCGGTGGTGCAGTTATGGGTATGTGCGTTAGCGGTCTTGGACTTTTGGGTGTTTGCCTGATTTACGCATTAACAGGTGACGACAACATTTTGTTTGGTTTTTCCCTTGGTGCATCCTCTATTGCCCTGTTTGCCCGTGTTGGCGGTGGTATTTACACCAAAGCCGCTGATGTTGGTGCTGACCTTGTTGGTAAGGTTGAGGCAGGAATACCTGAGGACGACCCACGAAACCCTGCAACAATAGCAGACAATGTTGGTGACAATGTAGGTGATGTTGCCGGTATGGGTGCTGACCTTTTTGAAAGCTATGCCGGTTCACTTATCTCTGCTATTTCACTGGGTGTTATTGCTTTCAGTGGCAGTGCATCTTGGAAATATGCTGTTTTCCCATGTGTGCTTTCCGCTATCGGACTTATTTCTTCCATCATCGGAACATTCTTTGTCCGTGGCAAGGACGGAAAAAATCCTCAAAAGGCACTTAACACAGGCTCCTATGTAGCATCGGCACTTGTTATTATTTCTTCTGTACTGTTAAGCTACTATATGCTTGGCTCATTCAGATTTGCAATTGCAATAATCGCAGGTCTTATTGTGGGACTGATTATAGGCACAATTACAGAGATGTACACCTCGGAGAAATTCCCGTTTGTAAAGAAAATTGCAAAGCAGAGTGAAACAGGCTCTGCAACAACAATCATCAGCGGTATTGCCGTTGGTATGCAAAGTACACTTATCCCAATAATCCTTATAGGCATCGGCATCTTTGTTGCCTATTTTGTAACTAACGGAACAGGTGTTGAAGGCACCTCCGGCATTTACGGAATTGCTTTAGCTGCTGTTGGTATGCTGTCCACAACAGGAATTACTGTTGCTGTTGACGCATACGGACCAATCGCCGACAACGCAGGCGGTATTGCAGAAATGAGTGAGCTTCCTGAGGAAGTAAGAGAAATTACAGACTCCCTTGACGCTGTGGGTAACACAACTGCCGCAATCGGAAAAGGCTTTGCCATTGGCTCTGCCGCCCTTACAGCACTTGCGCTGTTCTTCACCTTTGCTCAAAAGGTTGGGGTTACGGCTATCAACATTATGGATTACAAGGTCGTTATAGGTCTGCTTATCGGCGGAATGCTGCCATTCCTGTTCTCTTCCCTTACAATGGACAGCGTAAGTAAGGCTGCCCAAAAGATGATTGAAGAGGTTAGACGACAGTTTAAGACAATCCCCGGTATTTTAGAGGGCAAAAGTAAGCCTGACTACAAGAATTGCGTTGCAATTTCCACAACAGCGTCACTCCACCAGATGATACTGCCCGGAGTTTTGGCTGTTATCTCCCCTGTTATAATTGGTGTGCTTTTGGGTGCAGAGGCACTTGGCGGTATGCTTGCAGGCTCACTTACAACAGGTGTTCTGCTTGCTATCTTTATGAGTAATTCAGGCGGTGCTTGGGATAACGCAAAGAAGTACATTGAGGGCGGTCACCACGGCGGTAAAGGCTCACCAAGCCACAAAGCCGCAGTTGTTGGCGACACTGTGGGCGACCCATTCAAGGACACATCAGGTCCGTCAATCAACATACTTATCAAGCTTATGACCATTGTAAGCCTTGTTTTCGCTCCGTTGTTCGGCAGTGGTTTGATTGGATAAGAATTTATAAATTCAGTTGTTAATTTGAGGAAGTTGTCTTTTGGCAACTTCCTTTTTTTGTCCAACCACAATTTCTTTTGATAAATAATTAACAAATTGTTCATTATATTTGTATCAATACACAGTTTTTCACACTATTTATTGTATAAAAAAAGAATAGATTTTTATATCCATATTATGCTAAAGTGATACATGTGGTAATTGGTGAAAAACCATTATCTAAAATCTTTAGGATTTTAAAAGAAAGGAAAGAAATTATGAAAAAGCAAACAATCTCGGTTATCCTTTGTCTTGCTATATTACTTTCTATTGTTTCTATCTGTTTTACAGCTAATGCTGTAACGGTGAACAAAGAAAGCACAAAGGCAAATGCTAACCAAAACTCCACAGGAGTTTCAAAAATCACAAGTGCAGACGACTTTTCTTGGGACAATTCTACTGTATATTTTCTGCTTACAGACCGTTTCAAGAATGGTAACACAAGCAACGACCACTCCTACGGCCGTGCAACAGATGCAGACGGAAATCCTCTTCCGGGATGGGACACAGCCCCCGGTACATTCCACGGAGGTGACTTTGCAGGTATTACCCAGGAAATTGAATCAGGCTACTTTGACGACCTGGGTGTAAATGCAATTTGGCTCTCTGCCCCTTACGAGCAAATTCACGGATATGTTGATTCGGGCGTTGGCTTTGCACACTACTCATATCACGGTTACTATGTCCTTGACTACACCGAGGCAGACGCAAACTTTGGTACTAAGGAAGAATTCCAGACACTTGTTGACACCGCCCACAAGCACGGTATCAGAATTGTTATGGATATTGTTATGAATCACTCCGGCTACAACACAATTGCTGATATGGAGGAGTTTGGCTATGGTACACTTCTACCGGGTGCATTAGACTTTAAGTACAAGCTGGACAGTGTTTCCGCTCTTAACGACCACATTGACTTTAAGACATCAGAAGAAGACTGGGGCAAATGGTGGGGTCCCGACTGGGTTCGTTCAGGTCTTCCCGGCTATAGTGAGGGCAGTGGCGGTGACCTGCAAATGTCACTTGCCGGTCTTCCCGACTTTAGAACAGAAGCTACAAAGAGTGTATCAATCCCACCAATCCTTGAGACAAAATGGACTAAAGAGGGTACATATAACGAAAAAGTTGCAAAGTACGGCAGTTCCGACACAGTTTCCGGCTATATTGTAAAGTGGCTTTCAGAGTGGGTTTCACAGTACGGTGTTGACGGTTTCAGATGCGACACTGCAAAACACGTTGAAAAATCCTCTTGGAAAAAACTAAAAGATTCCTGCGTTAAGGCTCTTAACACCTGGAGAAGTAACAACCCGGGCAAGCCCGGTGCTGACTGGGACGAGGACTTCTGGATGACAGGTGAACATTGGGACCACAAGGTTGGATATGACGGCTACTACTCAGAGGGTGGCTTTGACTCAATGATTAACTTTGATTCATCAGGCACTTGTCTTCCAGGCGCAAGTGCCATCAACGGAAAATACCAAAACTACGCATCAACCATCAACACAAGGGATGACTTTAATGTTCTCACATACATTTCTTCCCACGACTCTGCCCTTGCAAGATGTGACGATATGATTTATCAAGGTTCAGCTTTCCTGCTACTTCCCGGCGGTATACAGATTTTCTACGGTGACGAAACAAACCGTAAGACTGTACCGGGAATGTCCTTTGACGGTCACGGCGGCAGCGGTCACTCTCTTAGAAGTGATATGAACTGGGATTCTATAGACAAAGAGGAGCTTGCTCACTGGCAAAAGGTAGGTCAGTTCCGTAACAGGCACGTTGCTGTGGGTGCAGGTGACCATCAGCAGATTACTGCATACAACGGATCAACAGGCTACACTTTCTCAAGAAGCTACGACGACGGCACTGTTGCCGACAACATTATCGCCACAATCGGCGCTCCAAAGAACACAGATATTGCAGTTAATGTTTCCTCTGTTTGGTCTGACGGAAGCACTGTTACTAACTTCTATGACGGAACAACAACTACTGTTGAGGGCGGCAAGGCTGTGTTCAACTCAGGTGCAAACGGAACAATCCTCATTGAAGGACCTATTTCCACTATTAATATGAGCTTAAAGGGCAAGTACTCCTTCTACGACAGTCAGGTGCTTACTGTTTCTCTTCGTGGTGCAGACTTTGCAATGGTTTCCGTAAACGGCGGAACACCGTTCAAAGTTGTAGACGGCGACTCGTTTACAGTTGGTGAGGATATTGAGCTTGGCGCAGAATTCAAGGTTACAATCACAGCCTCAAATGACGAGGAAACATCCAATAAGTCCTACACCTACAAGAAGAAGGACCCGGCAGCCGTTACAAGAATTTACTTTGACAACAGCCAGTATCAGTGGAACAAGGTAAATGCCTACATCTATGACGAAAGCGGTTCAAATACACTTGAAAACAGCGCTTGGCCGGGCGATGCTATGGAATATGACTTAAAAACCGGTTTCTATTTGATGGAAGTGCCTGAAGGTCTTGAGGAAGGAAGAGTTATTTTCAATGCCGGTAAAAACTCTCCAAACAGATACCCCGCTGACTCTGCACAAGGCCTTGCAATTAACAGTAAATCTATGATTTTCTCCTACGGTAACAAGTGGGAGCCATACAACGGTCAGACTATTCCTACCACAACACAAAAGCCTTACGACCCTGCTGATTACACCACAATCTACTTTGACAACAGCAGTACAAATTTCTCTACACCTTATGTTTACTACTGGGTAGGCTCCACAAACTCCGGTGAGGTTAGCTGGCCGGGTGTTGCCATGACAAAGTATGACGGTGACATATGGACAGCCACATTCCCTAAGGAAAATGATAAGTGCATATTCAGCAATCAGGGCGGAAATCAGACAAAAGACCAGCAAATTCCGGGAACAAACCAGATTTTCCGCAACGGCAACTGGGAAGCATATACTGCACCTGCAACAACAACTACAACAACTCCAACAACTACAACTCCAACCACTTCAACAAGCCCTGTGGATATTGGTTTGTTGGGTGATGCAAACGGAAACAACAAGATTGATGTTAGAGATGTAACAACTGTGCAAAAGTATTGTATCGGGGAACCTGTCAGCATTTCGCTGAAAAACTGCGATGTTAATAAAGACGGAAAAATTAGTGTTAGAGATGCAACAACAATTCAAAAGTATATTTCAAAGCATATAACACATTTTTAATTAGTGATTAGTATAAGGGCGTTTCGTTTTGGAACGCCCTTAACACTTTTGTTTAGTTGTATATATTCAACAACATAAAGGAGTATTTTAAAAAAACATTTCACATTTAGTCAATAGGAATTTTTGTTTATAAGTAATATAATTATAAAGTGCTAAGGAAACACTGATTAAATCATTTGCACATATTGTGCAGTCAGATTTTTCGTCAGTTTATTCAAAAAACCGCAGGAATGCTGACGCATTGTGAGGATTTTTTGGGCAAACTGGCGGAAAATATGCAAACAAGATGTGTAAATAAATTTTAATTGTGATTTATTCAGTGTTTCCCTAATACACAGGAGGTAAAACTATTATGAAAAAGACATTATCAATTATTTTGGCACTTGTTATTGCTATCAGCTGTATGGCTGTGGCAGGTACCACAACAGCATTTGCCGAAACAACAACAGAAAATATTACTGCTATACCAACCTACAAGACAACATCAGCATTTACACAGGATGTTAATATGGGTAAGGCAACATTACAGGCTACTACAACAGCAAACGACTGGAGTAAGACATACTCATTCACAGTAAGTGACGACGCATATATATTAATTTCATATGCATATGGCAAGCTGGCTGATTATTCTTGGAAACACGATGCATCTTTTGAAATTTACAGAGATGTTCTATGCACAAATAAATTAGATGTGCAGACTTCCGAAAATAACGACAGAGCATTCTTTGCAAAGGTTTCTAAGGGTACTTACTTTATCAAGACTTCCACAAATTATGATAAAGAAGATACATTCTACCTCTTCCTTGGCAAAATGAGTAAGACTACAAAATTCGGTACTCTCAAATATGTTAAGACTAACGCTAACCGTACAGTAACATATCAGCTTAACACTATTGATGAGTGTCAATCCATTAAAGCTCACAAGACAAACTATGGCTTTACCGGCGGTATTACAACAAGAGTTTGCGGAAATCCTGTTACACTTGACAGCAAAAAGCAGTTTAACATAACATACACCAATAATGATAAAGACGCATATCTCAGCGTGAATTTTTATGATGTAAACGGTTATGAATTTGACGCATATGGACTTTGTCTTAACAAATACACAGCAACTGTTGAAGGTGTTAAGAACAAGACTTACACAGGCAAGGCTGTAAGACAGAGCGGTCTGACAGTTAAGGCTGGTTACGACCCTGCAAGCTACACATTGTCATACAAGAACAACACAAAGGTTGGCACAGCCACAATGACAGTGACAGGCAAAGGTCAGACAATAGGGTCAGTTACAAAGACCTTCAGAATCAACCCTGCAAGCATTGCAAAGGCATCTGCAAGCGTTAAGGGCAAAAAAGCAACTATCAAATGGACAAAGTCAAAGGGCGCCAAGACTTATGTTGTACAGAAAAAGGTTGGCAAAGCTTGGAAAACAGTTAAGAAAACCACAGGAACATCCTTTAAGACATCAGTTCCAAAGGGCAAAACTTATTTCAGAGTTTACGGTACTGCAACAGTAAATAAGGTAGCCTACAACAGCGCTGTTAAGAGCGTTACAGTTAATAGAAAGAAATAAATTTAATTACACTATGTGAATTACAAAAATTTTACCCCTAACCGACCAAAAGTCAGTTAGGGGTTTAATTTATACTTTTTAATTTGTATTTAGCACTACAAACCGATAGTTGTACCTTAAAATATTATTTTACTTTGTAATAATCGGTTTACCCTCTTCATCAAGTAATGGGGTCAAGCCACCTGCATATCCTGATTTCACCCACAAATAATTAACCCCGGTTTGCTTGTCGACAATAATTTGAACTAAACCAGCGTCTTTAAGTGAACTTCCTTCCTTTTCCGAAATCTCAAATCTATTATTTTTCTTTAACATAATAACCACCTTAAATTAGATTAAACAAAGATTCCCTCGGATGAGGTATTCCCTTGTTAAGGGAATACTCGTCTGAGGGAGGCTTTCTGTAACTCAAAGTAACTATTCCTTGTCACCGAAAGAGGATTTTTCTGATACAGAATTACTTTTTGTAAGCCAGAACCTTACGCATATATTTTGCTATGTCGGTGTTGTTTAACTCATACAGATAGTCAATTATCTTTTCCCTTTGACCATTCTTCTTTTGTTTTTATAATTAATTCACCACATCTATTATAGCAAACACTATTTTCCGGGATGTCATGCACAATATATGAATTAGTTCCGATAAGACAATTATCTCCGATAGATACATCACCAAGTATCACAGAATACGGACCGCAAAATACATTATTACCTATTTTAGGAACTCCGCCTTTACCAAGTCCAATAGTAACATGATGTTGTATTATACAGTCATCACCAATTTCTGCTCTAACATGTACTACTGTGCCTAAACCGGAATGTTCAAATCTACAATTATTCCCTATTTTAGCTTTTCGTGGAATATCACAGCTATATAAAAATCTCATAATTCGTGAGACTCCGGGTATTTTTCTTGATAATTTATAAATATATTTAAACATAACTTCCCCCTATATATTATTAGTTATATTTATATGCCAAAACCTTACGCATATATTTTGCTATATCGGTGTTGTCGATTAGCTTTTCCTTGCAAATTCCTGCTGACTGGGCGCCGTCTGCAAAGAGGAGTACATTTGTATTTGTGTGGTCACCGCCTGATGTAAAGCAGTC
The DNA here is from genome assembly GCA_029225165.1 of Oscillospiraceae bacterium. Taxonomy (GTDB): domain Bacteria; phylum Bacillota; class Clostridia; order Oscillospirales; family Acutalibacteraceae; genus Ruminococcoides. The sequence goes on along the minus strand of JAQXVY010000061.1, from coordinate 41,809 downwards.
GTTGTTGATGTCCTCAGGAGTTGGGTTCTTTGGCAGTTTTACTCCCCCTGTTTCGTGGTCGGCTGTTACAATTACAAGTGTTCCGGGATGGCTTTCTGCCCAATTCATCACATAGTCAACTGTTTGGTCAAAAGCCTGTACCTGTTTTATTGTGTCGTCCATATCCATTTCGGACTCGGAAACATCAATGTTACTTCCCTCTACCATTAGGAAAAAACCCTTGTCATTTTCCAGCAGTTCAAGTGCCTTTGAGGTCTGAGTTGTAAGTGAAGGCTCAAGCTCGGGGTTCATCATATTGTCATAGGCGAAAAGTCCCAAAACCTTTTCGTCCTTGTCATTTAGACTCAAAAGTCCCTTTTCGTCTGTGACATAAGTATAATTGTGTTCCTTGGCGTTTTCCTCTACAGACGGTGTAAAGTACTGACTTCCGCCGCCAAGCATTACATCAACCTCTGACTTAATCATTTCGTTGAGAATAGCCTTGTAGCTTCCTCTGAAATCGTTGTGTGCTACCATACCGGCAGGTGTTGCGTGGCAGATATAGTGGCGGTCAACAAGACCTGTTTTCATACCGCATTTTTGGGCATATTCGCAGATAGTTTCAAGATTATTGCCTTCCTTATCAACTCCGATACAGCCGTTATAAGTCTTTGTTCCTGTACTGATAGCTGTTGCAGAGGCAGCGCTGTCGGTGAATTTTTCAAATCCCTCTGTAACTGACTGGGAATAGGTTGTGACATAAGTTTTGTTTTTTAGACCGGACATAACAAGCTTGTCACCCTTAACAACCTCAGTTGCCTTGATTATATTCTCCCCCATTCCGTCACCAATCATAAGGATAATGTTGTTTACCTTTGAAGTTTGGTCAAGGTTGTATTCCTTGTAATCAACCCAGCTTAGGGTATCAGTTTCAGGCTTTGTTTCTACAACTGTGGTTGATGTATTTTCTTTTTCGGAATTATTCTCCCCACCTGAACAGGCTGAAAAAGACAAAATCAACACTGCAGAAATCAGAATTGCAAATAACTTTTTCATTGTTTTACCTCGTTTCTATATAAAAACATTTACTGTATATATTTTATCTTAAAAAGGAGAATAATACAATAGTCAGGAGAAAATTTTGACAAAGATAATATGTTTTATTCTTGCGTTAGACAACTATAACTGTTAAGGAATAAAAACTATTTCGATTTTTTGCAAATCAAAAGGGTGCTTCAAATATTGAAACACCCTCATTCAATGTTAAATCAGAATTGGCTAATCACCTGTGAAAGATACTTTTGGATACGTGTTGCGTCCGCAATATCAATATCACCATCTTTATTAACATCTGAATTTTCAAGATTAATAGTTACCGGTATTCTTGCAATATATTTTTGAATTATTGTTGCATCCCTGATGTCTATAACTGAATCGTTATCTACATCACCCAACAGCCCACTTTGAATTGAAGTGGATGGGTCTGTTGTTGGATTTGGTAAATGGGTAGCAGTAGTTGCAGTTGGAATTTCTTCAGTTTCTCTTGTTTCAGATGGAGTAGGAATATCTATTGAAGAGTTTTTGTCAATAATTTCACTCTCGATAACCTCATCACATTTAATACAGGATTTAATTCTCAATCCATCCTCATCGGATGTAGCTTCATTTACAACCTTCCAATCGCCCAAAGTGTGGTTACACTGTCCAAATATCAAAACAACATAATCTTCTGTGGAAAAATCACCGTAATATACAAAGACTACATTACCGTCACTATCAGCTTTTGTTTGGTCAATATAAAGCATTGAGTCTGTGTTTAGCTGATAATCACTTTCTGAACCCTTTAGGATAAGTAATGCGTACTCTGCATTTGGTACAAGGTCAGACTTTGACACTGTATAATAATCAATTTTGGTGTCAGAGGAAGCATCATTTTCATTCTCTTCAGAGTCGGCACCAACAGCATACGAACCTAACATGATCGGCATATTTCCTTGAACATGAATTACAACTGTAACAGATTTACCAACATCAAGGGAAGAAGTGTTGCCCTTAGGGGTAATTGTTATTGTTGCTGTTCCTGCTTTAAGACCCTGTACTGTACACCTGTTTTCGGAAACAACCCTTTTCGCAACAGAGGTGTTGCTTACCTGACTATATTCCAAACCGGCACTTGCGTCATAATTGCTTGGTGTAATATCTATAGTCCTTCCAACTTTAACATAAACATCACGATAGTATTTATCTATACCGGGCATCTGAGGGAAGTCCTTTTCAGGCCACAAAGATACAACATTTTCGGAAGAAAAGTAGTAAGCATTGTCATATGAATCCGAAAAGGCCGGTGATAAGGTGACAACTCCTGTGCTATCGTAATATGAACCCGGATCAAAGAATTGAACATGGGTTGTGTTACTTGGCAAATCGTAATAGTACACATCCTGACCGTACCTATTATAGCCACCCTTATTCATACCGGCAACCTGCCAGGTGTTCATATCCGAGGTGTATTTTATACTAAAGGAACTCCACGGATAAAACTCATCGGTGTTGTCAGTCAAATATATTCTTTTAGTTAAATAATTTACTTTTGTTTCAATATTTCCCGGTGTATTGCTATTGTCAGCGTTTGAATTTTCGCCTGTTTTATAGAGCTTTATTGTAATTGTGTCAGTACCTGTAACTTCAAAGGAATAATCCTTGGTGTTGTAGTCGCTTTTAGATACAGTAACATTTTGTTTGCCTGTATTATAAAATACCTTAACCACACCGTTACTATCTGTGGTATTTCCCCCTACATTTGCACCTGCAATAGGCTTTGAGGCACTATTCACCACATTAAATACTATAAGATAGGAGTTATTTGGACATTCGCCTTTGCCAAAACCAATTTCAGAAGAAACATAAAATTTAAATAGATTTACTTCAAAATCAAGAACCTTTACTTCAGCAGAAAAATCTACCAGCTTAAAGTCTACCTTTAGTTTAAATCCTAACTCCAAAACTCCGCTGACTGTTCCGTTGACACAATGAGAACAAAGATGTTTTTCTGTGGTTGTATCCACACGATTTCTTGTTTCTCCGTTGATTTTTCCACCGAATTTTATAGGTACGCTTAGCTGAAGAATTTGTGCAAAAGCTTTTACATTAGGGTCAACTTCTATACCGATAAATACATTACCGGACACTTGTATATCGGTATCCACAGTTAAAGGCTTTGAGGTGTTTTTTGGGACTTTTGTTTTTGAATCTATTGAAAATCCCAAGGTAGAGGATAATGTAGCATTAAATGATAGTTCACCCTCAACACCTACCAAAAAGTTTGCTTCTACACCAACAGTTAAGTCGCTTATACCTGTTGGAATATTGATATCAGCTAACTTAATTTTTTTAATATCAAGTTTTCCTGTAATATCAACACTTGCCTTTGCCTTACTCTCCAAAGAAAAATCAACCTGAACTGTGCCTGTGTAAATATAGATAGAAAAATCCATTTTTTCAGATAAGGTCAGACTGCCTCTGACATCAACGCTTTTTGAATCTTCCTTATTTTTAAAGGTTTTACCAATGGAGAATTTAAGGGACTTTGATTTTGATATATCTATATTAGGAAATCCGCCTGAAGGATAAACATCTTTCTTGTTATCACCTGAATTTTCATCAAACCATTCATAATCATCGGTTCCCTCATATGTAACGCCTTCATCTGCATTAGACATATCTACTTCTGCTTCATCGTAGGTTTGTGCAGTATCTATCTTTACATAGGAGAATACTTCATCAAGGTCAACATCGTCATTTGCAACAATAGTGGCTTTATCACCGTCTACAGCTATGCTTTTTACCTTAATAATTTCATATTCGTTATTGTTTTTAAAGTAAAAAATATCATCAGTGTTAAGGGAGGTGATTTTTTCATCAATATTTGAGAAAATGTAAGTATTTGTGCTTTCGTCCTTAGATACAAAAGCATTTGCAGTACTGCTTTTGATATTAACAGCAGTATCATCAAATACAGCAAAGTTGTTGCTGTCACTCTGGTCAAGATTATAGACCTCTTTATCAGCAAAATCATCAGTAGTTTTTGCTAAGAAATCCTGAAATTCTTTTGTGTATTTATTGCTTTCATAACAGCTGTTAAGGGGATTATTTTTTTCATCCAAAATAAATGCCTTAACATAAAAATACTGTGGCATAGTTTCTGCATTAATAGTAATTTCTGCTAAACCTGCATCCTTCTCTTTTATGGTACTCATACCTGAAGCCAGCATTTTTTTGCCGTTGTTATCATAAATTGCAACAATAATATTGCAGGACTGACTATTGTTAAAGGAAACAGCAGCAGTCTTTCCGGACACAGTTACATCCAGTATTTTGTTAGCTATAGTTTCTTGGGATTCATTTTCCTGATTTTCCTCTAAAGCGGAGGAAATCAAATTGCCAACACTGCTCTCTGATTCAAAAGTAACATCATCACCGTTCACCGTGGTAGTTGCCTTTTGAGTAGGAGTTTCGACACCACTTACAGACGGCAAACCCACAGCAGCACTTGTAATTATTAATATGGACATTAAAACAGAAATACTTTTCTTAAACAGTTTCACATATTTCACACCCTTCTTAAATAAATAATACAATTAAACAGTATTACAGTATAATAATACATCTACAATTAAAGTTTGTCAACAAATTTGTACAGTATTTTTTCACAGGATATAATATTTCTATACATAATATAAACAAAAAGGACATATCAGCATCGTGATATGTCCTAAAAAATTGTAAAACTATTACAGCATAAAACATTATTGCAACATCATTTTGAGTAAATGCTTTTGACTCTTTGATAAGCCCTACATCATGCTTTTGGGGGTTAACCACACCCGAAAATCACCAAACTAAATTCTACGGTTTATAGGTCGAACAGACTGTAAAAACCTATATATCCATTCTCATTTGTCAGGTATTGTGTTGCAGGATCTTCCGCCACAGACGCTGTGATAACATCGGAAGAACCAAAGTCGTCAACACTGATTGTAGGAGCTATATATGGTTCTTTTTCCATAACACTAACCTCTTTCCGATAGAAGAATAAATTATCAAAGCAACTTGATTATTTAATAAATTCGATAATAATTATTATATATTGTACTACCCTTTTATATTTATGTCAATATATTCTATTGGATAAATATATAATTTATTATTCATTTTATGATTATAATTTTACATTTATTTTTTATGTTTATATTTTTTCTTATTACTTGCTGATTTGGTAATTTTTAATAGAATAATAATTTGGAATAAAAAAGGCTCCCCTGATAATAAGGAGAGCCTTTAAACAATCTAATATGTAATTTGTTACTTCTTAACAACCTTGATTTTGCAGGTGGCTGAAACCTTGGAGCCGTCCTTGACTGTTGCTTTGATTTTACAGTTACCCTTTGCTTTTGCTTTTACCAAACCTTTGCCGGAAACTGTTGCAATCTTCTTACTTGATGTTGACCAAGTTACTGCTTTGTTTGTTGCTGTTTTTGGTGTAACAGTTGCCTTTAGTGTGAACTTTTCCCCTATTTTAAGGGTTTTTGAGGTATTGTTAAGCTTGATTTTTGTTACATATGAAATGTAGTTTACCTTGACTGTTAGGCTCTTGGTAGCTGTAAATGTAACCTTGTTTGTGTTGTAGGTTTTGCCGTTTACATAGATTGACTTAACTTTAAAGCCTTTGTTTGCAGATGCTGTAAGAGTTACCTTTGAGCCGGGCATATAAAGTCCTGTACCTGTAACACTGCCGTGTGGAGCGTTTGCCTTGATTGTGTACATACCTGATGAAACCGGGAATGTGGCATTTACCGCTGTTACTGTTTTAACAGGCTCAGCCTCTTCCTCATCCTCCTCGTCATCCCAATTGTCAAAATCAAAGTCGCCAAAATCACTTGGATAATCGGACTCTTTAACCTCACGAACATCGTAGAAGGTGCCGTAGTACTTGTTGTTTACAACAACACCCTTAATGTGGTTGATTGAGTCTGTGTGGAAAGCCTTGTTAAGACTTGCAAAGGAGTCTGTGCTTACTGTGTATTTTACAGTATCGCCTATTCCCTCAAAGAGTATTCCTGTGTAGAGCAAACCGCCTGAAATCAGGTCAACACTACATTCGTAGGAGGTGAACTTTTGGTCTGCAATTGTAACAGTATTTTTTGCAAGAGTCTTTATTGACGCTTTACTCTCTGTCCAGCTTTTGCCGTTATAAATCAGGTTTTTCGGAACATTTTCACTTCCGTCTGTACCCATTGTGTAAACAAGCCTTGTTCCCACCTGAACACACTTGCCGTATGCCCTTGCTGACGGTAAACTGCAAAGCTTTGTCCACTTGCCGGAGGAATATTTGTACATAGTCTTTGAAAGGGAATTTGTGCTTGTGTCGTAACCGCCCACAAGGTATGGATTTCCGTTATATACCGCTACTGTGGGGTGGAGTAATGAGCTGTTTATCGCAGTATAGTACATTTTTCCGTTTGACACATTCAGCTTTACAAGTGCAGACTGTGACGCATAAACTACTGATGGATTTTCGTAATTCATACTCAATGTCTTAAGGTTGCAGTCCACAACAAAGTATATGTAGCCACCTGAATAAACAGGTGAATATGCCACAAATTCGCTTTCTACACCGTTTGTGAAGTTTTTGAAGTGATTTTTAAGTTGCTTTAGTGAATCGTAGCCCTTGGTGAATTTTAAAATATTCTTTGAGTTAGGAGTGTATTTATTAACACTTCCGTCCTCATACACAACATAAATATTTTTTCCGTCTGAAACATTGTTAGTGAAGCTTTCAAAGGCACCTCTGGAAATTCCCATCTCTGTGTAGGCACTGCCCTTGACAAGGACTGCTGTCTTGGTTGATTTGCCATAGTTATTTTGAACAGTAATTTCAGAGGTTTTGTTCAGTATGCTGTTGTCGTTTATTGTAAATGATTTATTCTTGTAATTATAGTCAGCAGAAACTTCTTTACCGCCTACAAATACCTTGCTTTTTTCAAGCCCGCTTCCGAAAACCAGCGGTTTGCCGTTGACAAGTTTTACATCATCAATATGGGGAACAGGACATTCAAGTCTGCTAAGGTCAAGTGCTCCGCCGTAGATTGTTTTGTCCATAAGGCTGTCATTTTGCTCTACGGAATGTTTGATTTTATCCATTGCCTGCTGTGAGGTTAAGGTGTCGTCCTTTTCCATAAGAAGTGCAATAGCACCCACTACTGCAGGTGTAGACATTGAAGTACCGCTGTAATAATCGTACTTGCCAAAGGAGTCCTCCTCCTTTGCCTTACCCTTTGAGATTCCTATATTGTCAAAGAATAATGTGTAGTCGCCTACTCCGTAGTTGACGAAGGTTAAAACAAGCTTTCTTGCTCCTCCCTCTTTGTTAGGAACTTTGCCTGTAATGTGAACCCAATCGTTGCCTGTGTAAGTCAAATAGGCTATATTCCGGGAAGCTATGTCGCTTTCTTTTACCTCTTGATCGGCCGGAAAGTCGGAAACAATTACTTGATTGAGCGCTCCAAACATCGCCAATAATTCATCGGTTTTTGGAATATTTTTAATTTTCATCATCATACTAAAGTATGAGTTTTGCTCACCGGGTTCTGCTGTATATGGAATTTCAACAGAATAATATTCCTGCTCTTTAACATCATTAATATCCACCTGAAGTGAAGTCTTGTCGCCTGTTGTATCGGAGAAATAGTCACCTGTTGTTTCCTTAACCTCAATATCTCCGTCACCGATTCTTAGTTTTCCTTCCTTTGCGCTAAAATCCTTTGTAAGATAAGCACTGCACCTACTGTCGGTATCGGTGTAAATGTTAGGTAAGAAGTTGTTGTAGCTTACTGATGACAGGATATCACTGCCCGGTGCGGCTAACTCAACGGTATCCTTGCCGTAGTCTGAATAATCTGCAATATCTCCGTCCTCGCCTGTTGCTGCAACGGTGATGATATACTTGCTGTCGGACATTGCAGGATAATTGTAATAAAAGCCTTGGGGTGCATCTTTGTTTATGTTTGGTTTATTGCCTACGGGACTACTGCTTTCTAAAAATTCCTCAAAGTCATCTTCCATATCGTACATATCCTCGTAGCTGATATCTTCACCGTAATCTGTACTGTCGTTACCTGCTGCGCAAACGGACACTGCACCCAGCTTGCCCACCTTGTCAATAAGCTCTGTGAGGATTTTTGAGTCCTCTTCACCCCCCCAAGAATTATTGATGGCAACAACATTTGCACCAAGCCTCATTGCCCTGTAAATGTAGTTATAGGCTGCTACAAAATTTTCAAGCTCACCGTAGCCTTGTGAATCCATTGCTTTAAGAGCCATAATTTTTGTATTTCGTGATACACCCGAAATACCTGTATTGTTGTTGCTTTGTGCCGCTATTATACCGGCACAATGAGTTCCGTGACCGTTGTTATCCAGCGGTGTCAAATCGCTGTTGTCACCTGTGAAATCAAGTCCGTGAACACCTCTGAGGCTCTTCTGATACGGGTTAACCCACATTTTATTTTTCAATTCCTCGTGGGTGTAGTCAACGCCTGAGTCAACAACCGCTACAACGGTTTCTTTTGTAGTTTTGTCAGGCTTTGCCCACAAATCCTGTGGGTTAAGGTCTGCGTTTTCTTTACCGCCGTTTTGACCTTTGTTGTCAAGTGCCCACTGAAAGTCACTGTATGTATCGTTTGTGATTGACATAACCTTGCCTATATAATTTGGCTCGGCAATAAGGACATCATCACTTTTGTTAAGCCTTACAATCATTTCTTCTGTTGAAAGCTTGTCTGAAGAAACTGTGGCAACGGAAAAGCCGTCCCTCTTATCACTAAAATTCTGTACGCTGTCAACCTGAATTTCTCCGGAAACACCGATCGATTCCTTAAGGCTTGCCCCTGTTGACACAATACCTGTGTCCTTAAGCATTACAACAGCCTCGCCCTCAACATAGTTCTTAGACTTTGTAGTTTTATTTTTATCTTTATTTTTATCGTTCTTATATCTTTCAAAGATACTGTTTGAGAATTTTTCCTCGGAAGGCTTATTTTCTGTTGCAGTTGCACCAAAACCGCCAATAAGTGTTGACGAAATTATTGTTGCAGAAAGCAAAGCAGAAAGTGTTTTTTTGATAATATTCATATTTTACCTCCTTGATATAACTTGATTATACCATATTGTGCGTAAATGTAAACCAATTTTTTCTAAAATTAATATTTTTAATAAAGGAATGCCCCCTCCGTTAAGGAAGGGGCAAAAAAGAAGAAATACTAATTTCAGACGCAATCTATTTTTGTGTTTGCTGAATAAATCATTAAGCAATATCTTCCAATGAACAGCTTTGGCAAGCAAGTGTGTGCTTTACTCGGTCTTCAACCTCTGCACGCTTTGCATTGTTAAAGCGGTCAACAGTACCAACAAGGTAGCCTGTGATTCTTCTGATTCTCTCAAAAGGAACCTCGTCATATGTGTAGTTTACATCAACAAATTCACCGTCAACTGTAAGCTCAATGGTCTTGAAATACTTGTCGGGATTGTTCTCCTTAATCTGCTCTACATATGCATTAACTTCTTCTTGAGTTAAGTTTCCGTTTACTGTTACTGTCATAATAATACCTCCATTTTTTATAATCCTAAAACAATAATGTTTCTTATTTTTGAGTGTACACTTATATTATCACAATATATTGTGGTTTGCAATAGGTAAATCATAATATTTTGAATTTTTTTAGTTACAAAATATTAATCTCTATTACAGTAAAGTCACTTTAAATTCTAAATTTCTGATAATCGAACTACAAAAACCAATGCTTATAGGTTATGTAGTTATTTGTCACTAAGTACCTATTAAATTACTTGATACCAAAGGAAATTGAAAGTGCCTCGTCAACCTGGTGCATTGAGTTGTTCTCAACCTCACCCATCTTTTCCCTAAGACGGCGTTTGTCAATGGTGCGGATTTGTTCTAATAGAACAACAGAATCCTTGGCAAGTCCGCTTTTTACACCGTTAATCTCAATATGGGTGGGCAGCTTTGCCTTTTGGTGCTGTGAGGTTATTGCGGCGGCAATAACTGTTGGCGAATATTTGTTGCCAATATCATTTTGCACAATCAGCACAGGACGAACTCCACCCTGTTCACTTCCAACAACCGGACTAAGGTCGGCATAGTAAATATCTCCTCGTTTAACTGTCATATATTTCACTCTCCGAATTTTTCTGTTAGAAAATCACTTGTTATGTGTTTCATTAGTATTTTTGTCAGAATAATTTTGTTTTATTCTTTGACATTACATACTACGGAAAAATTCTTTGGTGGTTAATGTTCTGTTATTATGTTTTACTTTGATTGACAAAGGAAATGTGAGTACTGCTGTTACCCACATAGGTTATGTAGCCCTCTGTGCCAACCTTTACAATATAGTCGGAAACCTTAACCCTGTAGCCGTCTTTGTCATATTTTAGGTACTGTATTTTATTGTCAAACTCCTTTAATACCCCCTGCAATATCCGAATCGGGGCATCTTTTGGTAGGCTGTTTATTTTACAACTTGATGAAATACCCATATATTCCATTGTTACCGTATCCTCTTTTACTGTGTAGGAATAGCCTGATAATTCTTTTGGAGAAATTACAGTCAGAGATAGGTCGTTGTTATTGTTTCTGATAAAATTGCCCCTTACATTTATATTTTCGTTGCTGATATACACACCGGCTGAAAAGCTTTTCTGTACGGTAAGCTCCTGCTCACAACCTGTGAAAAATATTAATATGATAAAAAGAAAAAACAAACCTTTCTTCAAATCATCACCGTCCGTAGAAATGTTTGTTTTATACTTCCTTTTAAGGAAACACTGATTAAATCAGTGTTTCCTTAATTTTTATTCCTCTACTTTTTTGAAAACCTTATAAAGACAGTCAATCACATCGCTTGGTAGCATTGAGGTTTCCCCTAAATCCTCTCTTGCAAAGTCACCTGCTGTTCCGTGGATAAAAACTCCACAGGCAGACGCTTCAAGTGGTGAATAACCCTGACTGAGAAGTGAGCCGATTACACCGGCAAGTACATCTCCGCTTCCACCTGTTGCCATTCCCGGATTACCGGCACGGCTGACAAAGGTGTTTTTGCCGTCAGTTATCACCGTATCGGCACCCTTTAGCACAGTAGTAACACCGTACCTTTTGCTGAAATCCTCTGCAACCCTTTGAGGAGATGCTGTGATTTCCTTTATAGGCAGTCCTGTAAGTCTGCTCATTTCACCGGGGTGAGGTGTTAATATAACATCACACACCTTTTCATCTAATAAATGTATATGCTTTGCAAGGCAGTTTATTCCGTCAGCGTCTATGAGCAAAGGTATGCTACTGTTAAGCACAAGGTAATCTACAATTTCCTGTGTATCGCTGTTAACCCCAAGACCGCAACCGATTAAAACTGCATCTGAATTTTTCATATTCTTTGTGATAGCAGGGATACTTTTCCTTGAAAAAGTACCCTTTTCACTTGCCTTTTGAGGAATAAAAACAGCCTCGTGGACAACAGGGGCAACTATTGGATAAACGCTGTCCACAGTCAAAAGCCTTAGCATACCAAGACCGCTTTTTAGTGCAGAACGGGCAGAAAGAATTTGAGCACCCGCCATTCCGTAGCTACCGCATATTGAAAGCAACGAACCCATACTGCCCTTGTGGGCATTATACGGTCGTGGCTTGATAGTTTTTTTGAGAAATTCAAAACTCAGTTCAGTCATAGTCTACTCCATAGATTCTTTTAAGAATATTAAGGCATTCCCCTCAGCATTTTTACAACCTTTAACTGCATTTCCGGCAAAAGCTTTGGTCGCATACCCTTGAGAATTTTTTCGTTAGGTAGCATTACTGCGGCACAGTTGCCCCTTGCCTCGTTATAGAACACAAATGCATATGCGTCGGGGTTGTTAACCTCGTCAATGCAGAGGAAGTACTTATTAATCTTTTTTCCTGTGTATTTTTCGTTAAACTTTACAATGTCCTTAATTTCACTTAGCTTTACACGGATAATTTTCTTTCTCTTTCTCTTTGCTACAATCTTGTCGATTAACAGATAGTCGTCAACAACCTGATACTCAAACTCTACCTTTTGGTTTGAGATAAGCCAAATGCTTAAGGGCACCATAGCAATAAGCACAAAAAGTCCTATATATATAAAGTATGCAACAACCACATAGGCAAGTGCTATGCAAAGTGCAGGAAGTCCAATGGTGAGGAGAATATAAACCACCGCCATAATGTTGTCCTTCACAGTCCTTTTCTTTTTTACCACCTGTTCGCAAAATCCGTCCATTTTTATCTCTCCTTTTAGGTTTTAGCAACACATTATAATATATAACTATAATAACACAGCAAAAGAAAAATTACAACCGACAAACATACTTAAGCAAAATGCCCCCTCGGTGAGGGAGCATTTGTTTTATTTTACCTTAACCTTACATACCAATGTAATGCCGTTGGTTTTTACTTTTATTGTGACTGTACCTTTCTTCTTGGCTGTGATTTTACCATTTGCGTTTACTGTGGCAATTTTCTTGTTTGAGGAAGTAAACTTGGCTGTGCCAATCTTTCCTGCAATCTTAAGAGTAAATGTCTTACCCTTTTTAATAGAAACAGAATTTTTGTTAAGAGTTGGGTTGATAACCTTAATGGTAAACACTTTCTTAACACCGTTGTTGGCAACAGTAATCTTGGCTGTACCTTTGCTTACACCGGTTACAACACCTTTTGATGTTACCTTTGCAACCTTTGTGTTACTTGATTTGTATGTTGTTTTACCCTTGCCGTTCTTTACAGTTGCCTTGATTGCAGTCTTTCCTGTTCTGTAAACAGTAGCAGATGATTTTGCAAGAGTTACAGTTGTTTTCTTAACAGTTGTTGGTATTTTGTCAGCGTTTAAAAAAGCAAAACCATTATTTTTTGCATATTTTTCAGCAGTTGAATTTGGGTAGCCGTATATTGTGAAATTTTTTACTTTTTTATACTTATCAGAATTATCATCATAATAATATCCGAATGCCGTACTGCCAATGGTTGTTACACTGTCTGGGATTATTATGTTTGTAAGGCTTGTGCAATCAAAAAATGCCCCATAGCCAATGCTTGTCACACTATCTGGAATTGTTATGCTTGTAAGGCTTGTACAATACTCAAATGCACCAATGCCAATGGTTGTTACACTGTCCGGAATTGTTATGTTTGTAAGTCTGACGCAATACCAGAATGCCCAATCACCAATAGTTGTTACACTATCCGGGATTGTTATCCTTGTAAGGCTGGCGCAATTCATAAATGCATAATCGCCAAAACCTATTGTACCGTCCTTAACGATTACTTCAGATGGGCACTCGCCCTTGTAATTATATACTACTTTTCCTGCATAAACTAAACCGTCAGGCTGATTGTTGTACCAGGCTGTACCTATAAATGCATCATTGCCAATTGTGGTTATACTGTCGGGGATTGCTATGTTTGTAAGGTTTTTGCAATAATAAAATGCCCCATAGCCAATGGTTGTTACACCCTCCGGGATTGTTATGCTTGTAAGGCTTTCGCAATATCTGAATGCACTACCACCAATGGTTGTTACACCATTTCCGATTGTTATGTTTGTAAGGATCGTGCAATAGGAAAATGCACTATCGCCAATGGTTGTTACACTGTCCGGAATTGTTATGTTTGTAAGACTTCTGCAACCGGAAAATGCACTATCGCCAATGGTTGTTACACTGTCAGGGATTGTTATGCTTGTAAGGAATTCGCAACCACAAAATGCACTACCGCCAATACCTTTTGTACCGTCCTTAATTATTACTTCATATGGGCAATCGCCTTTGTACTCATATGCAACTTTACCTGCATAAACTAAACCTTCAGGCTGATTGTTGTACCATGCTGTGTCATTAAAAGCATCTCTGCCAACTGTTGTTACACTGTACGGGATTGTTATGTTTGTAAGATTTGTGCAATCCTCAAATGCACTACCGCCAATGGTTGTTACACTGTCAGGGATTGTTATGCTTGTAAGGCTTGTGCAACCGGTAAATGCACCAAAACCAATGGTTGTTACACTATCCGGTATTTTTATGTTTGTAAGGCTTGTGCAATCCTCGAATGCCCAACCGCCAATGGTTGTTACACTGTCAGGGATTGTTATGCTTGTAAGGTTTGTGCAATTATAGAAAGCATCATCACCAATGGTTGTTACAGTATATCCGGCAATCTGTGATGGGATTGTAATGTCTATGTCACTGCCGTAGTATTTTGTAATTTTAGCTGTGCCGTCATCAAGCAGTTCATATTTATAATCACCGCTTATAGTACCTGTTGTTACTTTTTGAGTTTCCACCGCACCTACATAAATCGGTGCAACTGTGGTAATTCCGATGATTATACACACCGCAATTGCCAAGGATAATAATCTTTTCATACTCATACTACCTCCTCTTGTAATAAAAAAATAATAACATAATATTACATTTCAGTCAACAATATTAATAAAAATTATAAATTAATACTAATAAAAATTGTATACAAAACCAAAAGACATATTTATGGAAAGCACTTGAAATTTGTAATGATAAATGATAAAATACTTAAGATAAATAACACAGTGATAAAGGAAGTAGTCTTACTGTTGACTTTAAAAGAGATTTTTGCCTTGGCTGAAAGCGAAAAACTGTCTTTGTTTGATGAAGTTCCCTTTTGAGTGGCAGTGCTGAAACATTTGTATAAGTAGGTGCTGACGGTGGTCACCGTTATATGACAGCGGAGTGTTTGCTACACGCAAAAAATTGGGTGGTACCACGGATATTATTCGTCCCAGAGGTTTTCTCCGGGGCTTTTTTATTTTTATGGAGGTAAAAATGGACGAAAAAATTACAAGACTTAAAGAAGAACTTGCAAAAGAGCTTTCCAATATCCAAAGCCTTGCCGACCTTGACAAGATAAGGGTTGCTTACCTTGGAAAAAAGGGCAGTGTAACAGGGCTGTTAAAGGGTATGAAGGAGCTTTCTCACGAAGAAAAAAAGGAATTTGGTCAAAAGGTAAATCAGCTAAAGGGCGCTGTTGCCAAGGCTATTGAAGAAAAGACCGAAGAGCTTAGAGAAAAGGAAATTCAGGCTGAAATTAACTCTATGCCAAAGATAGACATTACAACACCTGTTGACTTGTCAAGGGGTTCTTACCACCCTATCACCCTTGTACAAAGACAGTGCGAGGAAATTTTCCGTTCAATGGGCTTTACCGTTGAGGATTATTCAGAGGTTGTAACAGACTATGAATGCTTTGAATCCCTAAACATTCCAAAGCACCACCCTGCAAGGGATATGCAGGACACCTACTACCTTGAAAACGGACAGCTTTTGAAGTCGCAGACATCTGCGGCACAAAATGCTATCCTTAAAAAGTACGGTAAAAACCTAATTGAAAATGATGTTCCAATCAAAGCTATCTTCCCCGGCAGATGCTTTAGAAACGAGGCAACAGACGCATGTCACGAAAACACCTTCTTCCAGATGGAGGGGGTTATGGTGGACAAGGACATCAGCATCTCAAACCTTATCTACTTTATGAAAACTATGCTTTCAGAGGTATTTCAAAAGGACATCAAGGTAAGACTTCGTCCGGGATTTTTCCCATTTGTTGAACCGGGCTTTGAGCTTGACATAAGCTGTCTTATCTGTGGCGGTGAGGGCTGTGCATCCTGTAAGCACAGCGGTTGGCTTGAGCTTTGTCCCTGCGGTATGATTCACCCTGAGGTGCTGAAAGAGGGCGGAATCGACCCTGAAAAATACACAGGCTTTGCCTTTGGTCTTGGTCTTACAAGACTTGCAATGATGAAGTACGGAATTAAAGATATAAGAGATTTAAACAGCGGTAATCTGAAGGCTTTGGCACAGTTTACCGACGATAAGTAAGAGGGGGTAATATAAATGTTTTTATCAATGAACTGGATTGAGGACTTTGTTGACCTTAGCGGTCTTGACAAGGTTGAGCTTATTAACCGTTTTTCCCTCTCAACGGCAGAGGTAGAAAACGAAATTTTCTTTAAAGGCTCTGATTTATCGGGTGTGGTTGTTGCCGAAATTAAGTCGGTGGAAAATCACCCTGACTCCAAAAAGCTACATCTGTTAAAGGTTGATGCAGGTGAAGATGAGCTTACTGATGTTGTGTGCGGTGCTCCAAATGTTCGTGTTGGTATGAAAACTGCCTTTGCAAAGGTTGGGGCAAAAATCGGTGAAATCGAAATCGCTCCAAGACCCCTTGCAGGACATATGTCACACGGAATGTGCTGTTCCGAGGCTGAAATCGGCATAAGTGACGACAACTCCGGAATTATGGAAATCACAGACGATATTCCCAACGGTACTGACATCAAAAAGGCATATGCTGTTGACGACATTATCTTTGAGGTTGACAACAAGTCACTTACAAACCGTCCCGACCTTTGGGGACACTACGGAATTGCCAGGGAATTTGCGTCTCTTGCAGGCAGGGAGCTTCGTCCTATTGACACAGACGACCTAAATGCTTACAACAGTCTGCCAAGGATTGATATGAAAATCGAGGACCCTCTTTGCCAGAGGTACTCCTGTTTGCAGGTTGAGAACATCAAGAGAAATGTAAGCCCTGTTGATATGAGAATCAGGCTTTACTACTGCGGAATGAGGAGCATAAACTTCCTTGCCGACCTTACAAACTACCTTATGCTTGAAATGGGTCAGCCAATGCACGCATTTGACTCACGAAAGGTTGAAAAAATCAGGATTAAGCGTTTTGACACTCCATTCACCTTCCAAACACTTGACGGTGTGGAGAGGAATATTGACGAAAATACTCTGATGATTTGCAACGGCGACACACCTGTTGCAATCGCAGGCATTATGGGCGGTCTGGACTCTGAAATTGTTGAGGACACCACAACACTCACCCTTGAATCTGCAACCTTTGACCCTGTTTCTATCCGTAAATCAACAGTAAGACTTTCTCACAGAACAGATGCGTCTATGAGGTACGAAAAGTCACTTGACCCTGAAATGACTGTTACCGCTATCGGCAGATTTGTAAAGCTACTGAAAACCTATGACAGCGACATCAAGGTTGTTTCTTCCCTAACTGACGAATACGCTTTCCGCTATGACAAGGTAACACTTGACTTTGACAAAAGCTTTGTTGACAGGTACACAGGAATTGAAATTGACAACGACACAATTGTTAAGACTCTTACCTCACTGGGCTTTGGTGTAAACCTTGAAAATGACAACTTCTCTGTTACTGTTCCGTCCTGGAGAGCCACAAAGGATGTTACCATCAAGGCTGACATAATTGAAGAAATCACAAGAATTTACGGCTATGACAACTTTGACATCAACACAACCCGTTCCCCACTCTACCCTGTCAGAATGGATAAGGTTAAGAGTGATGAAGAGAAGATTAAGGATATTCTTGTAAAGAAATATAATCTTCACGAGGTACACTCCTATATTTGGGCATATAATGACGAATTAAAGTCACTTGGCATCCCTGTTGAAGAAAATGTAAGACTGGCAAACGCCACAAACCCAAATATTGAAACCATCAGAAAATCAATAATTCCAACACAGCTTTGTCAGGTAAAGGCAAACACAGGCTACTCACCTGACTTTGGAATTTTTGAAATCGGCAGAGTTGTTGACGGTACAGACAGCGACAATAAGTGTGTTGAAAAGAAAAACCTTGCAATTACACTTTTCAGTAAAACAAAGGACATCAAGGAGCTGTACACATATCTGCGTGACATCCTTGCAACCTTTACAGACGACCTAAAGCACAAGGAGCTTTCCTTTGAGGTTACTTCACCTACTCACCCTTACGAGCACCCTGTAAACCTTAATAAGGTTATCCTTGACGGTGAAACCCTTGGTGTGATGGGCATTGCTCATCCCTCTGTGGGCAAGAAAATTGACAAGAAGGCAAACATTGTCTTTGCAGAAATTGACATAGAAAAGTTTGCGTCAGTCAAGAATGCAAGTATCCTATACAACGAGCCTTCAAAATTCCCTCCAATGACCTACGACCTTAGCCTTGAATTAAAGGAGGGAATATTCTTCCAAAGCCTTAAGGAATGTTGGAACGGTCTTGGAAATGACATTCTTAAGAACACAAGGATTGTAGACACCTACGACACAGAGGAAATTCACAGTATGACTGTAAGATTTGAATTTTCCTCCAACGAAAGGACCCTTTCATCAGCAGAGGTTCAGGAGGTTATGGACCAAATCATAGCTAACCTCAAGGAAATCGGAGTTAACTTAAGAGGATAATTTTTGTGAGGCTACTACATATTGTGGTAGCCTCAAACAGCTTAAGAGTGCTTTATTTTGTGGTTTACAGGTTTATTTGTACAAAATATTCAAAGAAAAGTTGACATAACCACTATTATTATGTTAATATTATGATAATGTAAGGATATGAGCTGTCCTAAATATTGTAAAAACCACATTGGAGGTGTTTCCATGCTTGATAAAACTATGATTTTTTCACTTAACGGCGACAGAGATCAGGAAATCAAGAACGCTATGATTAAGGTATATGACGCTCTGAAACAGAAAGGCTACAACCCGATTAACCAGATTGTAGGATACATTCTGTCCGAGGATCCAACATATATCACAACTTACAACAATGCTCGCAACATCATCAGCTCTATTGACAGAGATGAGCTTTTGGAAGCACTTGTGAAGTCTTACCTGAATATTTAATTCACTTATTTTTTAGATTCGCAAGTGTATGGTACACTTGCGTCTTTTTATGAAAGAAGGTTTACTATGGCAGAGAAAAAAGAATTTATGACTTACAAGGGCAAGCCACTTGTAAGATGCGGAAAAGAGCTTTACTACGGCAGTATGGATGAACCATTTGTTATTCATATGGTGATTAAATCCACAAAAGAGGTTAACGGACTTGAGGTTGCCGACAAGGTTGCAATTCAGCTTTTGGCAACAGACCCTACCCTTTCACCAAGAAAACAGATTGTTAAAACAAGCGAGAAAAACGGCTTGTACCTTGCAATGGATATTGCCGAGGTTTGGCTGACAAGGGCATTAAAAAGTTCAGCAAAAGAAAAATAATAAGGGTAAAAATTTGCCACCGAAATTCCAAAGGTTTTTCGGTGGCTTTTTTGCTTTTGTGATGTTTTCTTTTTCGGTTTAGTCCTTTTTATCTCTCCTTTATCACTCTGTTACAACATTCACCTGTATATGAGATGGGAAAAATTTGTTTATTCCGTTTTTAACAAGGTTTAAATTTTCGTTTACCCAGTCGTTGCTCACAAGAGTTACTGTAACGGTGTTACTTTTCGGAGTTTCGGTAATGGTGTACTGCATTGGGTATTGGTTCAAAAACTTTTCCATACCCGATAGGGTAAAATCATTTTCGTTGACGGAAAGTACGCTCATAAGCATACTTCTTCTTTTTTGGAGGGTAACACTCTTTGGAACATAGTCAAAGTAATGTTCCTTTATGTAAAGTCCGTAGTCCGAGGCTGTTGCCACAAAGCACTCCTCCTCAATATTGCGGAGCAAATCAAGTGCAATATTTAGCCCTGCCTCATAGGCGCTGATTTCACCTATGAGGAATTGATTATCCTCATCATAAACCCTAAAGGCAGAAAGCAGTTTCATCATTCTGTCATAGATTGTCATGCTATATCCTCCGTGATAATCACTTCTCTTACAATAGGAAAATATTTGTTGTTGACAATAACATCAACGCATACGTCATAGTCAAACTGATACCTAAGTACGCCGTCAACAGTCATTATCCTTTCGCCGATTTTCGACATATAACAGGACTTACCCACTCCAAGGGATGCAACATACTCCCTGATTACAGTTTCGCAGTTTCTCTTTACCTCATTACTGTCATAACCCTGTTCAATCTGAATAGCCATACTGATATTTACATAAGCCAAGTAGGCAGACTGAACCAGTGCATCAACATTTACTTCCCTCTGCTTACTTACAATACTCTGCACTTTTGAAATAAGCTGGCTGTCGGCTACCCCTGTATCCTTTGCAATAAAAATATCAACTGTGCCAACTCCACGGTTTCTTGGTACAACACCTGCTGAATATACTCCCTCAACACTTTCTGCAAGGGCTTTGTAGTAGGCAATATTTGTACCGTTGTTTTGATTTCTGTATAGGTACAACAGCCTTGCTCTCAAATCCTCGTCGCTTTCCCTGTCAGTACCCCCTGTCATTGGTGCAGGGTTTTTTATTTCGCTAATATACTTAATTGAGGTTATTCCGGCACAAATTGAATTTGCCGAAACATTGTAGCTTTTTCCGCTCTTCTCGGCAACAGTATGCACCGTTACAAATGACTCACCTGCCCTGATAACCCCTTTTTCTGTGGTGACAAAACGCAGAGGATTTTTACCCATAGTAGTTAACAGTGTACCCGATGGGATTGTAACATCAGTACTGATAGGAGCCGGCAAGATAAATCTTACATATCCGCTTGAACAGTTTCCGTTTCTCCTTGAAAGACCTCTCTCCTTTGCGTGGTAGTCAAGGTATTGTCCTGTTGCTGTGCTTGGGAACATTTGTCGCTTAAACCACTCAAGCTCCGTTCCCATATTGAATATCTCACCTGCAAGTAGCCTTAGCCTTATTCCCGTGTCGGAATTTTCGTCGGGAATTACATCTGTTTTTTCCTCATATGCCTTTTCCATACGGCTTAAAATTTCATCATAGCTTACCACACAGCTTCACCTCCCTTTCGTAGGATTCATCACAAAAATATATTTTAATTACCGCTGTCATAGTTTCCTCGTCAAGGGACAGCACCTTGGCTCTGCACTGCCAAATTGGATAAATCGCCTCATTTATGTACATTTCAAGGGTTTTGATGTCCTTTTCCGTACTGTAAGTCCTGTTTGGTATTGTCACTCCCATATTTTTACAGTAGGGAAAGCTTCCCTTTTTAAGTGACAGTGCAATTTTTATCCGCTGTATTACGGCATCTGCATCAAATAGTTTTTCTTCATTTCGTTTGGAAGGTGTAAACACTATTCCTCCATTATCAAGCTCAATGTCAGCCAATTTAAACCTCCTTGCCGTTAATAAGTACTGTTCCGTTATTCTTCAGCACAATACTTGCACCGCCTGAGCTAAACAGCATAAGCTCACCGGGCTTTAAGTCGGCTTTTTCCTCATTACAAACACCAAGGAGCATATTTCCGTTTTCTGTGGGAAGTACAACTCCTGTTGTGCCCACAGGTGGGTTGAAAATTATGCCGTAGGGACTAATCACCCTCATATTGTTGTATTCTCCTGATGCGAAAACATCTGCCTTCTCAGCAGAACCGTATGTAATCTCCCCGGACACAGGGTTTGAGCTTCGCTCCTTGGCTATGTAGTTAGTTATCCACATTTACATCTTCCTTTCAAGCATAAGTGTAGTTTCTTCTCCCTTTGAATTCAGCACATATTTCAGCTCCGTAATTATGAAGGAGTATTCCTCCATATCCTCAGCATCAACTTTTGCAGTTGCACCAAGGACATCTGCAAGACAATATGGACAGGTGACTTTGACGGAAAGATAATTGCAGTTTGATTTGTTTATCATCTCCTCCGCCATTAAAGCAGGAGTACTGCTGTTAATTGAGCCGTCTAAATATCGACACCGAACTATGCCTGTATCCTCCGTTTCAGGGTTATTTATCGGGTAATTATAGCTTTGACCGTCAAGCATAACAAACACAGAGGAAATCTGCTCACAGGGCTTTTTATATTCTGTTAAAGAACTATAATTAACCCCGTCTTTATTGCTGAAAAGTACTGTTTTGTCTGTTTGTCCACCCTTAAAGTAAAACACACCCTTTGAGTCCATTCTTGGAATTACCCCAAACTTATTTTTGCAGTAGGTATAAAGGACATCATACACAGTCATACCCTTTTCGATATTAATAACTCCGTTATAAATATCCTCACCCTTTTCATAGTCAATTCCAAAGGGCTCAAGGTAGGTGTTGCCCAAAAAGGTTTGAGTTGTGTTTCTTATCTCCATTGGGTATGCTTGATTGTCAAGGAGAAGTCCTGCCATTGACCTTGCAACATACTTGATGAACCTTCCTGTTTTGTTAAAGATAATTTGCTCCTCGTCAACTATGCCCCTGAAAATCAGGCTGTCATTTTTTGTTACTGTAATGGTTGCTCCGATTTTATATTTCTTATATGGAATAATAACCGTAACATCATCGGCAGGAATTTTCAGGCTCATCTGCATTGTCAATGAAAGTGGTGCAACAACGCAAATTTCATTTTGGTTTTTATCAAAAACATTAACCCTTAACATATTGAAACCTCCATCCCCTCAGACACATCAAAGGGATGCTTAATTTCGGGGTTTAACTCCAACAGCTTTTCAACAGAAACATCATACTTGTAGCCAATATCCCACAGGCTTTCTCCCTCAAGGGCAATATGTACTGTCTTTGGTGACTTTTCCTTTGAGGTGTCCATAACCTCTGTAAAGGTAAAGGCATACTTAATCAAATTATCAGTAGCCTCGCCTATAACGCTGAGGGAAGTAAAATAGGCGTTCATAACTGCAAATTCAGGGATTGAAAGCACTCCCGAGGTGTTGTCCTGAAACACACTCCACATACCGTAAAATTCCCTAAAGCAGTCCTCGCCGAAAATGCTCCCCTCCCCTGTTATTACCCTTGCATTTCTGCCCAAATTATGGGTTATGTTGTCGGCAGAGGGAACAATATTTTCCACAACCTCTTTTTGGGACAATATCTTTATTTTTTCGGGATTGTAGTTCCAGGTGTGCTGTTTAAATCTCATAGGAGAAATTTCCATAGGACAAAACCTCGCTTTCGCTAATAATTTTTCGGCTGTATCGCCTCATATCCTGACAAACAGCCTCCGACACCTCTATTGTACTGCTGTTGTCGGAAAGGCTGTCTGCGTAATCTAAGTAATCACTGATATTTAGTGACATTCCTACCACCTGCCTCTATCTTTAGCTCACGGATAACCTCACCCTGATTAGTGTAATTTCTGTCCCAAAGGAGAGTACAGTCATTATATGTAACGGTGTAGTGCCTTTGGGTGAAGTTAAAGCATATTTCCTTTACAGAATAATTATTGCTGTTACCCGTAAGTCTGAGGATTATTCTGTACTTTGTTTTCCCCTTGATAATTTCATAGGGATTTGAGTTTAGGTATTCGTAAAGACTTAAGCTTTGTTGACTTTCTTCTGTTTCAAAATGCACACAGCCACCCACAACACTTCCGTTTATGGTGACTGTAACATCCTTTAATTTATCTGTATGTTCAGTCATTTACTCCTCCTCTTTTTGACAGTAGTCAAGGTTAAAGGAAACGGTGCGGTAAACTGCGTCATACTCCTTGCTGAATTTAATCTCGGAAACGCTTATATCCTTTACAATGTTGTCCCTGTCAACTGAATTGATTTTGCTGACAAGGGTGTTTACTGTGTGGGTGATACCGTCCCCACCCTGAAGGTAGGGACAGTACACATTCATTTTTATTTTGGAGTTAACTCTTTCTCCTTTGCTTCCGTTTCCTAAATATCCGCCTGCAAATGAGCCAACAGTTTCAACCCCTGTGCCAACAGTAACCAGTATTTCTCCCAAGGGAACTTCACGAAGTCTGCCGTTATAAGCCTTCACAAATTTCACACCGTCAAGGCTGTGGTCGGTTTTAATCTCCCTGATTATTTCTTCCACCTTACTGTTTAGCACTGTCATCAAAATCATCCTCCTGTAAAGGGTAATACAGCTTTAGTATTGCCCATTTGTACAGACACTTATTCCTGAAAATATAGTCCTGTACCCTGATTACATTGTAGGTGGTGTCACAAAGCACCACATTGTCACCGCTGCACAAATCAGCGTCTTTGTCTGCAATCATCAAATAACGGATATTCTCTCGTCTTGAAATATCGGTACATTCATAGTCGTTGTACCTTGAGCTGTGGTAGCTGATTGGCTGAATAAAGCCTGTGGTTGATGCAATTTTATCTTTGCCAAGGATAGTGATTTCGCTGCCGTAGGAACGGATTGAATTTTTCACCGAGGTGATAATGTTCATATTACCACTCCTTTAAAGAAAAAATCACAAGGCACCGTTATGTCTGCAATTTCACTTAAGCTCTGTTTCCAAAGCTGATAAGCCCAATCTGCAGTTGCTCCGCTGTGGCTCTGTGACACAGTAACATCTCCCGCCTTAAATGAGGTTGCGTTATTATCCTCACTGCACAAAATCCACTTGTAATAGGCATATGTTGCTGTGGCTGATTCAAGGCGTTCAAGGTGATTTTCCGCCTTAACATTTGGCTTTAGCAAAGTCGAAACATAAGCAATGGCGTCCTTTAGCAAGGGAGTCCATTTTGAAAGCTCATCTCCTTCAAGTCCCGAAAGGAGAGAAAACCTTTCTGCAATCCTTTCTATCCTCAAAGAATCACCTCTTATGCGTATGAGAGAATTTTGCCGGCATCGTTATAAATCTTTGCAAAGCCTGCAATAGATGTGATGGACGCTCTTTCAAGCTGACGGTCAATCAGCTTGTCGTATTCAGTCTGAACATCCCCTGCCTTAACCATTTCAAGGGCGCAGTTTTTGTCAAGACCGATAATGTATTCACCCTGAATTTCAGGTGTGTGAATCACATTTGCACCCATAGGTGTAATCAGCTTGCCTGTACCCTGGAAGTTAAGCCCTGCAGAAGAGTCCTTCATTTCGTTTAGCATAAGGAGCTTTTGCATTGGAGCTGTGGGGGCAATGATTGTGTTCAGCTCATAAGGTGCCATATTAGTCCAAAGTGAAACAAGGTCCTCATACTTAATTGAACCAGTACTTGCAACTGAAATTTCAGGTGCCGGGTTATTGTTACCGTCACCGTTTACAATGACGTCAATAGCGTCCATAAGCTGTGCTCTTGCAATATATGCGCCAATCTGTCTTAATGTTACCGTAAACAAATCAAGTCGCTGAAATCTGATTGCCTCGTAAGAGGACACAAGCATTCTGCCACGCTTGTTAAGGCGAACAAGATTTTCCTGTGTCTTAACAGTTGTCTGTGGAATGGTTGCACCCTCCATAACAACCTTTAGTGACTTGTCGTCCTCTGTTGGAGTTGAGGTGATGGAACGGTAGTCCATACCCTCAATCATAGTTGTAGTAGCCACAATGTCAGAAAGCACATCGGCTCTTTCCATACCCTGCTTTACTGCTCTGCTTATGTATTCAGGGAAAAGAGCGGCAGATGAGCTTGTGGAAAAGAACTTGTCAACAGTATCAGAGCCACTTCCTGACACCTTGATGTCAAAACGCTTTAGCTGTCTTGAAAATGCGTCAAGTCCCTCAAGTGAAGTACCAATGTAGTCTGCTGACGGGTCAAGGTCCTCCAGCACCTGTGTAAAGGTCTTGCCTCTCACACCGTACATACCTTTTTCAAGTGAAATATTTTCGTATTTGCTCATAAAATTCCTCCTAAATTTAATATAAAATTACCTTAAATTAAAACAAAATTCCTGCTTCGGTATCTGTACTGTCAAGTACAAAGTGGAGCTTACCGCTGTCACTTGCCTTAACTCCGCCCTTGCCGTTCGACAAAATAGCACGACAGCCGGGTGTAAGCTTGCCTGTTGTCTTAACCCTTGTGTAGCCTGTTGTCTGAACAGATACGTAGCCGTTTCTTACCGAAAGGCAAACACCTAAGACAAAGCTGTTGTCAGGAGCTAAAGTTGCAGTACCCTGACCGCTGATAGTTACAGTAACACCCTGTGTACCCTCGGGAAGAGTGCTGTCTGCCTTTAGTGTAATAACATTTTCGTTGTATCCTTTAAAATCAATATTCATAAAAACCTCCTGTTAAATAGTAAATCCTTCGTTGCTTTCTCTGTTTTTCCTGTTTCCTGTAAATGTTTGCGGAATAGGCGGAACAACAGTAGAAGCCCTCTTCAAATAAATATCTCTAAGCTCACAAAGCGCCTTAACCGACAATGATTTCACAATTGAATTCATTGTGTTTTGGGAAATTCCGCTTTTGCTTAAAAGAGAAAATTTCTTTACATCGCTGACAAGGCTATTTCGGTATTCTCTGCCATCCTGCGCCTCTTTTTCAAGGGAACGAATGTATGTGAGAATTTCCCTTTTCTCATCCTTGCCAAGGGTAAAATCCTTTTCAGACCTTAAACATTCAATGATGTTTTCCATTGATACTTCTCCTTTTTTAAATGATTTAATAACTCCTGCCTCACGCTGGGCAGGTACAGCCACAAAGCTCCATTCGTAGGCGTCTGTGGGGTTGGTCAGCTCCCCAAAGCAAAGTGTACCGTCATAGGTTTTTCCCTTTTGGTGAGAACACTCTACGGAATGAATATCCTTTCCGCAGACGGAACAGATTGTTCTTTCGATACCGCAACCAACGCTTACCTCCTTGATAATTCCTGTGTCTATCTTGTGGATAAACTCATTCAGGTTGTCACTCCTTGGGATATATGCCCTTGCCACAAGGCGAAAGTACTGGTCGCCGTTTTTTGTGGTTTTACCCTCAACAGACTCAACCTCTGTCTGAAAAATCCTTGCAGTCTGGTTTTTGGCTGTGGGGTTGTGGTCAAGTATTCCCGTCTTGCCCAAGAACAGCTTTTGCAAAGTGAACAGAC
Organism: Oscillospiraceae bacterium; assembly: GCA_029225165.1. Taxonomy (GTDB): domain Bacteria; phylum Bacillota; class Clostridia; order Oscillospirales; family Acutalibacteraceae; genus Ruminococcoides. Next base: position 15,066 of record JAQXVY010000061.1, on the reverse strand, counting down.
CTTCAACGGTAAACCTTTCAAAATCCCTGTCAATGTCGTTGTCGCACAACACCACCGAAAATGTGTAAACCTCGTCTTTACTCAAGGTTCTCCTTGAATACTCGTTGATGAGGTTCATATCCATATCGGTGCTGTCACCCGACTTTACTATTAGTCCCTGTTTCATTTCACACCTCCTCAATGATGCCGTCCTCACCCTGTTTTACACCAAAATCTCTCTCAACTTCCTTTTCTATCTTCAGGGCGTTTGCATTGTTCAGCCTTGCTTCAGAAAGTTCAAGCTCATCCTGTAAATTGATGTGATTCCAGCTTACCGTCAGCTTTTCGTCAATTCCCTTTAGATTCAGAAACATTCTTGCAATCTTAAGTATCACAGGGTTTAGAGTTTCTCTGTAATATTCAAGCTCACTTGTGAGAATATCCGCCTGCTGACTGCTCATTCGTTCCGTTGTACTCCAGCTAAGCCCCAATAGGAAGGGCGGTACAGAAAGCTTTGCAACTATCTGCTCGGTAATACGGCGGATAGGCACATCACAGTCCAGAATTTGATTGTCGGCTCCTATAGTTTTGATAGAAACATCACCAACCGACACAAAGTCACAGGTGTTGTTTTTGTCACCCATCACCCTTGACCATTCGTCGGCAATCTGCCGGGCATTTTCCTTTGTGTAGGCGGTAGTACCTGAATTGCTGTCGGGCTTGTAGGTAACTGCAAATCGGATGTTGCCCACTCTTTCCCAGTTCTGACCAACGGAATTAAATATTTTCAGCAAAATCTCGCTTACAAAAGGAAGTCCCTTTAGGATTGATGTACCCTTTGCTCTGCCCGGTTCGGGGTTTAGGAGTGTTGTAAGGATAAGTGACTGATAGGGCAGTTTTTTCTCAACACCGTTATCGTTCCTGTAGGCAACAAGCTCCATAGTATTTTTGTCGGGCAACAGGGTAACATCATTAAGATTTGTGTTGTATAGGGCGGATATGCCTTTGCGAGTGCTGTCAAGGACGATTTCCCCCACAGCCTCACCGTAGGTTAAAAGCTGGTCAAAGTAGGTGGAAATAAAGGCATTTATTCCTCTGTTGCCCTGACACACATTTACTTCCCTGAAAAACTCCTCAACTTGTTTTTGAGTTGACTTGTTTTCACATTCAACTGTAAATGTACCCATAAGGCGGTTTAACTTGCCTATTGCGGCGTCAATGATTGGAATAGCCTCTCTAAGGGACGAGTACAGCTCAAGCTCAACATTGCAAAGAGGCTGATAGGAACTTATTAAAGAAAAGGGATGTTCCTTACCCCTGACAGGTGCCGACTGAATTGAAGCCTTGCTCACCTTTTTCTTTCTCTTAAATAAACCCATAAATCTCCTATCTTCTTGTAGCAATGGCAACAAAGCCACTGCCACCGTCTAAAATTGTTGTTACAAAATATCTTATATCGTCCATAGCGTGGTCGTTTTCTTTGATTGGATTGTCCATTCCGTTTTTCTCGTCCCAACGGTAGAGGGAAAATTCCCTGATGCTGTCACGACAGGTGGAGCAAATTTTTATCTCACCGTTTTTCAGTGCAGTTGAAACTCTGCGTATTCCGTCAATAACATTGTTCTTTGCCGGAACAACAGAAAATTCACCGTGACGCTTAATAACTTGAATAAAGCTGGCGGCTGATGGGTCAACGGTTATGCACCTAAGCTTTCTGCCTCCTACAAGGCTTTTTAGGGAGAGATAATGCTCCTCGTCTGTCTTTTGGTAGCCCTCTTTTCGGGAATTAAAGTAGTATTCCTCTATTCTGTACCACACATTTTCGTATTTGCCCCACAGACCGAAGGATGCAGGGTTTACGGTGCCGTAGTCACAGGAAACTGCGTATTCCTCAAACTCCACATCGGGAACATCGGGGAACGACTCGTCCTTGTCCATAAAGGGATAGACAGCACCTGTCACAGCAACCCATCTGCCCTTTACAAATCTTTCGTAAAAAGCTCCGCTGTAAAGGCTTTCGTACCGTGCTATCATCTTTTTGCTGAGGGATGGGTTGTCCTCCATTTCAAAGTGGAGATAAAGGGCATTTTTAATCTCCCTTTTCTTTATCCATTCACGGTAAAACCAGTGACCGGGATACTCCGGGTTGCAGTTAAACCAAAAGGTACTGCCCTCCACAGAGCATCTTGCCAGTGACTGCTCAACAAATGACCGTGGCATAAGGGCAACCTCGTCAAAGAAAACACCGGCTAAGGTGATGCCCTGAATCAGGGATGCACTCATTTCATCCTTTCCGCCAAAGAGGTAAAAGCGGTTCATTACCCCGTTATATGTAACTTCAAGGATGTTTTCGCTTTTTTTAAGCTGATAAGAAAACCCCAATTCAGTCAGGCTTTTCATAAGAGGTATAATTACATTTCGTTTAAGGCTTCGGATAGTCTTGCCGCACATTGCAAAGGACATATTGGAAAACCTGCTGAAGGACCAGGCAATAAAGGAAATTGACATACAAAAGGTCTTTCCGCTCCTGACAGCACCGTCACAGATAATTGCGTCCTTTTCCTTGTAGGGTGAATTTTCGCACCACCAGGTGAGGACCTTTAGCTGTTTTTCGGAAAAGGGATTATAGTTGTTACTCATCTCGTTTTGTCAGTGCCATTGCACCCTTTTCAAGTGCTTCGTAAAACGGCACTGCTCCTCCCCTTTCCTCGGTTTCTGCTTGGAGCTTTTCAAGGGCTTTCAGCCTGTCGAAGAACTTTATCTCCATTGCTCCGTCCTTTGGCTTTTTAATTTCGGAAATCATAAACAAATCCATCTGACCAAGCCTTTCCTTTGGAATATTATCCTCTGTAATAAGGCTAATGCAATCGCTTATGCTACCGAATGCAAGGTGCTGATAACCAAGCAAGGCGAGGTTTTTCAGTAGCTTTGACTTGGCGCTTAAAAGCCTTGTGATTTCCTCCATAATTACATCCTTGGAAATCAGTTCAAGTCCTGCACCCTCATCTGTGTACCCTGCAAGGAGAGCCGACTCCTCAACGGTTTTGCCGTTTACAATATTTTGGCAAAAAACCTTTTCCTTCTTCTTCAAAAATTTTTCTACCTCCTTTTGCTAACTTGTAATTTTCGTTAGCATAAATATCCTGCAACCATACCCCGAAAAACAAAAAAATTGCATAGTAAAATGCAATTTCCGAAAAATGTTAATATATTGTTTACAAAAAATGCAATAATTGCATACTTTGTTGGGATAATAAAAATGGTGATTTGTTTGTTTAATTCTAATATAGAAAATAATATTACTGTCCTTGACAAGCTGACAAGGGCAAATGAAAGCTTTGACATAGTAAAAAGAATTATAAGGATAAACAAGAAAAAGACCGCCCTGTACTTCATTGACGGTCTTTTAAAGGATGATATTATGGAAAAGCTGATGGAGTTCTTTTACGACATCAGCGACGACAGCTTTTTAAAAGACGCCGACAGCTTTATGGAAAACTGTATTCCCTATGTTGAGGTGACAAAAAGCAGAAATACAAGCGAAATTGTAACTTCCCTCCTTTCGGGTATAGCCCTTATGACCATTGACGGCATAGAGGACATTATCCTAATTGACACAAGGACATACCCCCAAAGGGAAACAGCCGAGCCTGTCAACGACAAGGTTTTGCGTGGCAGTCGTGACGCATTCACCGAAATTTTCATACACAACTGCGTTCTTGTAAGGCGAAGAATCCGTGACAAAAACCTGACCATAAGTGCAATGCAGGCAGGAAAAAGCTCAAAAACCGACATAGCCCTTGTATATATGAACGACCGTGTAGATAAACAGCTGTTGGAAAAAATCAAAAGGAATATAAAAAACATTGACGACCAAGGTCTTTCTATGACACAACAGGCATTTGTTGAGGCACTCATAAAGCCAAAGTGGATTAACCCATTCCCAAAGGTAAAGTACACCGAAAGACCTGACTCCACGTCAGCCAATGTGCTAAAGGGGAATATTGCAATAATCGTTGACAATGCACCAACGGCAATAATTATCCCCACATCTGTATTCGACCTTATGGAGGAGGCTGACGACTACTATTTTCCACCTATAACAGGAACATACCTAAGGCTTTCAAGGTATCTCGTCACATTTTTCTCCCTGTTTATCACACCTCTTTGGCTCCTTGCAAATCAGTTTCCTCAATTTGTGCCACAGTTTTTGCAGTTTACAATAGTTGACGAACCCCAAAACATTTCTCTTTTTTGGCAACTTATACTGGTGGAGATAGCAATAGACGGACTTCGCCTTGCATCAATCAACACCCCCGACACACTAAGCACCACCTTGGGAATAATCGGCGGTATAGCACTATCACAATTTGCAGTGGACGCAGGCTTTGCAAGCACGGAAACAATTTTGTATATGGCATTTGTCACAATAGCAAACTACTCCCAGCCAAGCCAAGAGCTTTCCTACTCAATAAAATTTATGAGAATTTTCCTACTGATACTCACCCAACTGCTGAATATATGGGGCTTTGCCATAGGAGTGATAACATTGTTCATACTCCTCGCCACCAACAAAACCCTGTCAGGCAAAAGCTACCTCTACCCCCTCATACCCTTTAAGGGCAAGGAGCTACTGAAAAAATTTGTGCGATTAAAATAGATATACAAAAACTGACACAGCAAAAGGGAGCCGACATTAAGCCGACTCCCTTTGCTTAATTAGAGGGGTAGAAATATAGGTAATAAGCAATTAATTATCCTACTTAATTTGGATAACCGAAATCATCATAATCAGGAACATCAAAATAATACTTTTTCATATCAATAGACTTGAGGTACTTTATGGTGTTTTTATGTTGCCTGCTGACAAACATAGTTTCCATATATCCCATAGCGTCACCGTCATCTGTGGTATAGTAAATACTACAATCAATACCATAATAACTCATATTATCCTCTTCAAAAACACCGTCCTCGCTTGATAAACCCGAAATATCCACATCCTTATTGTAATTCTCAATAAGCTTCTTTATGACGTCTTTATCCTTGATGATGTAGTTTCCGTCCTTAAAGTCCTTCCAGCCCTCTATATACATATCAAGCTCACTACACCTGTCAATGGGAGCCTTGCCTACTATACCGTCGCCACTATCAATACTTCCGATAATATCACCAATGATACGTGTATGCTTAAACACTAATGTAGGATTGCTATAAGCCCTTGTTATTTCATTTCCCTTTTTATCGGTGTATCTTAAATATAGACCGTCGCCATTATAGTTTTCATATTCTTCATCATTTTCGTAATTTCCGACAGGGGTATAAATACCGGAACATTGCTTCTCATATTCCTGCACTACCGCACTGTGATACTCAATTATTGACTTTATACTTTCAGGGTCGGATGTAGAATACATCTGGGGATTTTTACCTTTAATTTTTATATCCTCGTCAACATAACTACTAAAAGTTATTTCTACTTTCTTAACATCCTCAACATTGGGAACTCTTGTTGCATAACCAAACATACCTGTTGTAACAATAGCGAAGAAAATAAGTGATACCAAAGCCTCACAACCGTAGAGTATCATCCACTTGCCAAAGCCTGACATTCCCTTGTGGTAAATAAGGTGGAGAATGATGTGAGAAATTATTGTTCCGATTATAATTCCGATTGAGAATAATAAAATGTATGAAACAGAACTAACCTCTCCACCTACATAAGGTATGCTTGAAATAGAAGCCAAAATCAATCCCATCAACAAGCCTGTGGTAACGCTTGTAAAAAACTTAATTGCAACACTTGGGAATATGAATGCAAAACCGCTTTGTGCAGACTCGGACTTTCTCTTTTTCACAAGAAAATATGATGCAACCACAAGACCGGCTGTAAACAAAGTCCACCAAATGTAATATGATACGGGAACATTAACATCAAAAATAACCGAAGAAGAAGTTACTGTGCTGACAAGTGCGGTCATAAAGCCCGAACCGTACACACAAACAGGTGCAATAAAGGGCGACAACAGAGAAAGTACAACAGGAGAAACAGGAAATTCTCCAAAGCCTGAAAAACCTGACATACCCGGCAGTGCAAATTCAGGATAAAGGGTAAGCACCAAAACACACACAGGATAAACACCGCTGATTAAAATATACGTCACAATTGAATGTCCCACAGTGCCACAACAGACAGCAATAAATGCTATAAAAGCAATATTCCCAAGAATGCCCACAGTACCGCAGAAAAATGCCACAACAGCGTCTTCAAAGCCTCTGAACAGAACGACCCCGTTGCCGATAAGGCATACAATTATAAGGGGAACAATGGTAGAGGCAACAACAGCCACCATTCTGCCGAAGAACTGAGTTCTCCTTGAAACAGGCATACTGCCGTAAAAGTCCATACTTCTTTTGTTGTGGAGGTAAGAAAAAGCCATAAAGGATATGACGGTAGCAAAAATCATAGCAAGATATACACATTCAAAAACATAAATATTTGAATTGTTTGCAATATCTCCGCCAAAATCACGAACAACATTTTTCATAAAATGAAGTTGCAAATAATTAATGCCCTCGCTGATAGGATACACATAAACAAGCAACGCCCAATATGCTATTGAAAAGGGCAAAAATCTCCTCAGACTGTCCCTGAACACACTTTTAAAAGCCTTAGAACACTTCATATCCTGCACCTCCCATTTCATTAATAAACATTTCTTCAAGGGTCAAAGGCAGCATCTCCACAAATGCAGGATTAAGCTGTGCAAGTCTGTCCTTTATGCTGTCCTCGTCACCCTGAATAAGCAGTGTGAAGTATCTTCCGTTTTGCATAATGTTCCTTGTATTAAGACCTTTAAAAATATCAGGCGTTACATCATCACTAAACGCAATCTGCACCTTAAATGCTTTGCTCCTCATCTCTTCAATCTTTGTATTGCTTACAATATCTCCGTTGTGGAGCAAAATCATAGTGTCGCATATGTCCTCAAATTCTCTAAGGTTGTGGGACGCAATAACAGTTGTCATATTGTTGTCTGTTACATTCTGAACTATAAGCTTTTTAAGAGTTTGCCTGATAACAGGGTCAAGTCCGTCAAAGATTTCGTCAAGGAAAAGGTACTTTGGCTTTGTAGAAAATGCCAGCAAAAGTGCCGCCTGCCTTTGCATACCCTTACTCATATTAATAATTTTTGCATCGTGTCTGATTGGAAAATATGCTGACAACTGCCTGAAATATTCTTCATCCCAGTTTGGATAAATTCCTGACAAATAATTTTTCAGCTTGCTCACCGTTGCGTTGTTAGAAAAGAATGGATAGTCGGAAATGTAGTAGCACTTTCCCTTGACCTCCATATTTTCAAAGCTCCTCTTTCCGTCAATCAGCACAGTACCTCCGTCAGGCTCGTAAACACCGCTTAACATTCTTAAAAGTGTGCTTTTTCCGCTTCCGTTAGAGCCTGCAAGACCGCAGATTGCCCCATCGGGGATTGACGCTGTAACATTGTTTACAGCAATGGTTTTATCAAACTTTTTTGTTAAATTAATAAGGTCAATCACTTGCCCTCACCTCCAATATATACCTCATCCAAAATTTCTAAAACCTCGTCACGCTTAACGCCAAAGCCAAAGGCAGTTTGCAAGTTATTTTTTATCACTTTTTTAACCTCAATTTTTTCTGCCTCTCTGTTGTCAAAATTTTCAGAAATAAAACTTCCTCTGCCCACAGCGGAGTAGATATAACCGTCATTTTCCAGCATACTGTACGCCTTGGAAACTGTGTTCGGGTTTATTCCAAGCTCCCCTGCAAGGGTTCTCACAGGCGGTAGCTTGTCGTTTGGCTTCAATGCACCAAATGACACAAGCCGTATCACATTTTCGTAAAGCTGTTTGTACACAGGCGTTGGTAACTGATAATTAATAGTAAACATTACATCCTCCTTTCTGTTGACCTAATTGTATTATGACAACTAATACAATTAGTACAATTAGATAATACAATACAAAAATAGATTTGTCAACACTTTTTTTACAAATATGAAGTTGACACTTTTATAGAATAATGATAAACTATTGATATAGTTACATACGGCAATGTCGTCAACTTAAGGAAAATCCCCCTGTCATTCCGAGGGAGCGTAGCGACCGAGGAATCTGAAAGGATAGCAGTTGTGCATTAAGCGACACTATCAGGTTATAGGTAAGTATGATTTCCCTAACATAGTGTGTGGTAAAGGCAGGGGATTCCTCGACAAGCTCGGAATGACAGAGTGTGACTTAAGGTGACAGAGTAAGGATTCTCCTTAAGTTAAAGATATAGTTACATACGGAGGACATTATGAAAAATCAGAATAAACAGAAAGAAACATTATTACTTGGCAAGTATCATACATATGACGCAATGCTTTTTATCGGTGTTGCACTTGTAATTTTGGGAATTATTTTCCTTGGCACAGTATTTGTAGGAGCATTCACAATGGGCAGAGCATCTGTGATTTTGGGAATAATTTTCCTGCTTATAGGCGGAATAGTAACAGGCAACGGAACTATGCTAAAGCGTAAGGCACTTGATGACGGCGACTACTACTGCGACTACAAAGCAGAAAAGAAGAAAAATTCTGAAAAAGAATTATCAGAATAAAATCACATAAAAATTTTGGGTGTGCATCAAAGCACACCCATTTTTTTATCAAAACAAAGGCTCCCTCGGATGAGGGGGCTGTCGGCTATGCCGACTGGGGGAGTGAAAAAGTAGTCAATATATCTTACTTTGTCTTTAGATGTCAAAGTTAAAGTCAGAACACATAACCAAATTATCCTCTAAAGACAAAAAGAGCAAAAGAGAACACTTTTTCCCTCCTTCCACCGCAAGCGGTCCCCCTCCCCCCTCTGGTGGAGGCTTATTGTATTTTATTCCTATCCTTCTTAACAATCTGATAAACAAACAGCAACAGTACCATAAAGGCAACCGGTGTGAAGAAATTGAATGACACCATACCCGAAAAAAGTCCGCCGATTTGATAAATCATCAGGCACACAAGGTATGCAAAAACATTTTGATACAGAAGTGCAAAGAAGAACCACTTTTTGCTGTTCATTTCCTTAGCCATTGCGGAAATTGCCGCAATACAAGGGGAATTCAGCAGATTAAATACCAAAAAGCTGAACCCTGCAACAGCGGTAGGCAACAAAGTGTTCACGGTTTCGCCCTTTGATAAAAGCACCCCTATTGTTGCAACAATGTTTTCCTTGGCAAAAAATCCCGACAGTGTGGCGGCAACGCATTTCCAGTTGCCAAAGCCAAGTGGAGAGAAAATAAAGGCAACCCCAGAGCCTATGTAAGATATAAATGAACTGTCGGAATTTTCTCCACCAAGGTAAACAAATCCCTCACTTGTAACACCGAAGTTTGAAAGACACCACATCACAGCACAGGCAACCACAAGGACTGTTCCTGCCTTGATGATAAAGCCTCTCACCCTCTCCCAAACATGACGGAAAACTCCCGACATTACAGGCATATGGTATGAGGGCAACTCCATAACGAATGGGTTTTCCTCCGCCTTAAAGGGCTTTGTTTTTTTCAGCATAAGGGCGGACATCAGCACAGCAACAACGCCAATCAGGTACATTGAGGGTGCAACCCACCATTTTCCCCCTAAAATCGCTCCACCGATAAGGGAAATTATAGGTAACTTTGCACCGCAGGGGATAAATGTTGTGGTGATGATGGTCATTCGCCTGTCGGAGTCGCTTTCAATGGTTTTTGACGCCATAATTCCCGGCACACCACACCCCGAGCCGAGAAGCAGAGGGATAAAGCTTTTGCCTGAAAGACCGAATTTTCGAAATAATCTGTCCATAACAAAAGCAATTCTCGTCATATATCCGCAGTCCTCAAGGAAACTGAGGAAGAAGAAGAGTATTGCCATTTGAGGAGCAAAGCCGATAACCGAGCCGACACCGCCTAAAATTCCGTCACATAGCATCGAGATAAGCCACTCTGCACACCCAATATTTGTGAGGAAAGCGGAAACTCCACCGCAAATCCACTGTCCAAACAGCACATCATTCACCCAGTCAGTAACAGATGTGCCAATGAGTGTTACCGAAACATAGTAAACGCCGAACATAATCAGGGCAAATATGGGAAGTCCCGTAAACTTGCCTGTAAGAATTTTGTCCAATTTATATGATGTTGTGGTGGTAACATTAACCTTTTTACAGCATTCCTTAACTATTTTCGTTATGTAGTCATATCTTTCGCTGATTATAATGCTTTCCGCATCATCGTCAAGCTCCGTTTCACACAGCTTTATATCCTTTTTTATGTGATTTAGCACATCACTTTCAACCCCAAGAGTTTTAAGTACTTCCTTGTCATTTTCAAAGATTTTAACAGCAAGGTATCTCTGTTGCTCCTCGGGAATTTCGTGTACAACAGCCTCCTCAATATGGGCAAGGGTATGTTCAACAGGACCGCTAAAGCGGTGAATGGGAAGATGTACATTGTCACTTGTTGCAGTTTTCACCGCCAAGTCAACAGCCTCTTCAACTCCCTCGTTTTTCAGAGCCGAAACCTCAATTATCTTAACACCAAGCCGTTTTGAAAGTAGCTCAATGTTGATTTTGTCGCCGTTTTTACGGACAACATCCATCATATTGATAGCCATAACAACAGGTATGCCTGTTTCAATCAGCTGTAAGGTGAGGTACAGATTTCTCTCAATATTCGTACCGTCAACTATGTTCAAAATAACATTGGGTCTTTCCCCAACAAGGTAATTCCTTGCAACAATTTCCTCCGGGGTATAAGGTGAAAGTGAATAAATACCCGGCAAATCGGTTACGGTAACATTATCTCTCCCCTTTACCTTTCCTTCCTTTTTTTCCACAGTAACACCGGGCCAGTTGCCCACATACTGGTTACTGCCTGTTAAAATGTTAAAAAAGGTAGTTTTGCCACAGTTGGGGTTTCCGGCAAGTCCAATTCTTATCTCCATTTTATCTCCTACTTCTACTAAACTCCATCAAATAACAATTTTATGGTTTAGAATTAACTCTTTCAACCTCAATCATCTTTCCGTCCTCCTTGCGAAGGCTTAATTCATAGCCACGAACAAGAATTTCCATAGGGTCGCCAAGAGGGGCCATCTTTCTAATATATAGGGTAACTCCTTTTGTTATGCCAAAGTCCATTATTCTTCTCCTGAGAGCCCCCTCACCGTGAACCTTAACAACCCTTAGTGTTGCACCGGGGCGAAAATCGTTGAGTGTTGTCATATTTCCTCCATATTTGCAATAAACAATTTGCAGTTAGCCATAACTAACCACTGGCTACATTATACATTTATATGCACAATTCGTCAAGTATATTACAACAAAAAACAAAATTTTTCCAAAAAAATACCCCACCGAAGTGGGGTATGGTTATATATTAGTATTACAATCAAACAGGATGAATCATATTAGCCTTATCTGCATTGTCGTTAATGCCAACCCTTTTGTTGCGACGCTTTTCAAAGAAATCCTTGGCAACCTTTGGGAACATTGCGTAGGAGAGAACATCCTCTTCCTTTTCTGCAAAGGACTCAGCCTCTTTTTTAAGTGTTTCAAGCTCAGGCTGGAGCAAGTCGGCAGGACGGCAGTCGATAGGCTTCATATCGCCGATAATCTTCTTTCTGAATTCAGGGTCGATTGGAAGTGGAGTTGTACCGTACTTGCCGGCAACCATATCCTTAAATTCGTTGGTAACCATCTTGTATCTTTCGCCCATAATTACGTTAAACACAGCCTGTGTGCCAACAATCTGTGATGATGGAGTAACAAGTGGCGGATAACCGGCGTCCTTACGAACCTTTGGTACTTCCTTCATAACATCAAGGAGCTGATCCTCCTTGCCTGCCTGCTTAAGCTGTGAAAGCAGGTTTGAAAGCATACCGCCGGGAACCTGATACAGAAGAGCAGATGCGTCTGTTGCAAGCATCTTGGGGTCGATAAGACCGCTGTCGATATACTTCTGCCTTAAAGTCATAAAGTACTCACGAATATCGGCAAGTGCTGCAAGGTCAAGACATGTGTCGTACTCTGTACCCTGGAATGCGGCAACAATGGACTCTGTTGCAGAGTGAGAAGTGCCGTTTGCAAGTGGTGACATTGCTGTGTCAACAACATCACAGCCGTTTTCAACAGCCTTCATAATACACATTGAGGAAAGTCCTGCTGTTGCGTGGGTGTGGAGCTGAATTGGTATTTTAACAGCCTTTTTAAGGTCCTTAATAAGGCTTTCGCAGTTGTATGGTGTAAGTAGAGCCGCCATATCCTTGATACAGATAGAATCTGCACCGATTGACTCAATCTTCTTGGCGTAGTCAACATAGTACTTGTTGTCAAAAACAGGACCTGTTGTGTAGCTCATTGCAATCTGTGCGTGAGCGCCTTCCTTTTTGGCTGCCTTAACAGCAGTTTCAAGGTTCTTAATATCGTTAAGTGCGTCAAAAATTCTGATAATATCAATACCGTTTGCAACTGACTTCTGAACAAAATATTCAAGAACATCATCTGCATAGTGACGGTAACCAAGCATATTCTGACCACGGAAAAGCATCTGCAATTTTGTGTTAGGACATTCCTTGCGGATTGTACGAAGTCTTTCCCATGGGTCCTCATCAAGGAATCTCAGGCAGGCGTCAAATGTGGCACCGCCCCAGCATTCCAGTGAATAAAAGCCGATTTTATCCAGTTCAGGGAGAATTGGGAGCATATCAGACAGTGGCATTCTTGTAGCAAGAAGGGACTGATGCGCATCTCTAAGAACTGTTTCTGTAATTTTTAGTTTCTTAGCCATTTTAATCTTCCTTCCCTGTTAATCAGCCGATTGTAAGCATTACCTTGCCTGAATCAACAGATTCGCCCTTTGATACAACAACAGAAGTAACTGTACCTGAGCAAGGAGCATTGATTTCGTTTTCCATCTTCATAGCCTCAAGGATAATAACTGTATCACCCTCGTTAACCTTTGCGCCGTTAGCAACCTTAACATCAACAACTGTGCCGGGCATTGGAGCAGTAACAGGAGTACCCTCGCCCTGTGCAGGTGCAGCAGCAGGAGCCGGTGCAGGAGCAGCAGCAGGAGCAGAAACAGGAGCAGAAGCGACAGAGCCGCCAACCTCTTCTACCTGAACATCATATGTTGTACCGTTAACTGTAATCTTTAAATTTTTCATTATTAGTTCCCCTTTGATTGTATTTTATCCGATTGTGGAATGTTTCTTTGGAAGTGTTGTCATTCTCTTGCTCATAAGCATTGTAACTGCCTGAGTGAGAACAGTTCTAAGCTCTTCCTTAGTAACAATATTTTCAATAACACCGTCTTCAGCGGCTTTAAATGCAGAAAGATTTTCCTGTGCAAAAGCCTTTGCTGTATTTTCCTGTTCTGCAACAGGAACCTCCATCTTTTCAGGAGCCATAAGGTAAGCGGCAGCCATTTCATTAAGAGGAGAAACAACAGCGTCAGGTAAAGCCAATGTAAGGTCTGTCATAGCGCCTGTACCTGCCATTGCAATGTAAACAGGGCCAACAGCCTTGCCTGTGATTACTGTAATCTTTGTTGTTGTAGCCTCTGCATAAGCACTTGTTACTGATGTTGCGGCTGAAAGGCAATTAAAGCCTTCGCTGTTTAGGAAAGTGATAACAGGAATTGAGAAAGCGTCGCAGAAAGAAACAAGCTTTGTGATTTTCTTTCCGTCAGGCTTTTCAAGTAAACCGCCCTTTGTCTGAACGATACCAACAACCTCACCCTGAAGTCTTGCAAAGCCAACCTTGGCAGTTTCGCCAATGTGGTCATAAAGTTTTACATCAGAGCCACAGTCCATAGTTGCACAAACAACACACTGTGGAGCTTCCTCGGGAGCATTTTCCTCGGCACAAGGTGCTGTTGAAAGGTTGTTTGACGGCAGATAAAGTAAAAGCTCCTTTGCCTTTTGGAGTGCGTCGTCCTTGTCCTCAGCCATCATTGCAACAGAGCAGTTGCAACCCTCATCATCTGCTGTGTTAACAGAGATAACTGCATCCTTAACCTTGATTACAAAGTCAGCGGAAGATGCTGTGATAGCGGAAGTTCCAAGGCAGTTTGAAAGAACAACAGAAATCTGCGGAACAACACCTGAAAGTGTGCTTGCGGCGTTAAGTACAGTACCGTAAGCTGTGAGCAACTCGTTGCCCTCCTTTAGCTTACCGCCCAGGCTGTCATAGATACCAACAACCGGTGCACCGTTCTTTAGTGCCAAATCATAAACCTTCTTTAGTTTAGCTGCCTGAGCCTTGCTCATTGCACCCTTTGCAATGTCAATGTTCTGACAAAAAGCATAGCAAGGCATACCGTTCACGGAGCCATAACCGGCAACAGCCTCTGCATAGTTGTCGCCTGACTTTGCATATGTGTCAATTTCAATAAAGCTATCATCATCAAAAAATTCTGTAATCACCTTGTAGGCAGATGTGTTGACGATTTCAGCCTTAGCCTGAGTCATCTTTTCTGTACTCATCTCTATTCCTCGCTTTCCTGTATTTTTACCAAATGCCGATACATAAAAATTGCCGAAAGATAAACAATTTTCTGTATGCACTCGGTATTATTTAATAAAATACTACACAAATCATTATATCCCAAAAAGGGCATAAATACAAGAAAAAAGTGTGCAAACAATAATTTTTGCACACTTTAAATAATAGTTTAAGATTAATAATTGAATTATTGTTAAATTGCCTAAAACAAATCGTAACAATATCCGCCAAAATGTCAACTAATTCCGAGCTACAACACTGTCATGACCAGCTTGTTGAGGAATCCCCCACCTATACCACACATTTTATTAGGAAAATCATACTTTCATCTAACCTGTTAGTGTCGATTTAGGCACTACTGCTTTCCTTTCAGATTCTTCAGTCGCTTTGCTGAAAATGGTACAGTTTTTTGGAATAAAAATGTAAAAACTAAATGACAGTTTTTAAAAGATAAGTCATAGGCGCACAGTACCCGAGGGTACTGTGTGGTCGCAGAAAATTATAATAGTATTCATAATAGTC
>JAQXVY010000060.1 GCA_029225165.1 Oscillospiraceae bacterium | reverse complement strand
TTTTAACAGAAATAATGATGGAAGCTATTCCATTAGAAATAATAAAAGTAATATGTATCTTGATGTTGAAGCAGGTGACAATATTGATAATTTAACTGCTCAGCCTAATGGAACAAATATTCAAACATATTATCAATATAATGGTACTGAGAATCAAAAGTTCTATATTTATAGAATGTTTAATTCATATTATATAAAGCCAGTTGGTATGAATAGGATTGTAGATATGGGTATATCTAACGGCTTAGTTGAAGTTTGGGATTACGCAGATAATTTTGATCCGCAGAAATTTGACATTATTAGAATAGATGTAAATAACAATCTACCGACAGATATAGGGCAAGAATTCTATGCTATGATAAAAAATAAAAGTTCAGGTAATTATTTGACTGTTGCAGACAGCATATCAGAGCATGCTCAAAATGTTAATGGTGAGAAATATAATAATAGCTATAGTCAAATATGGAAGTTTATCAAAGATAATGATGGAAGTTATTACATTCAAAATATTGCTAATGAATGGTATCTAGATGTTGAAGCAGGCAATAATTTAGAGAATCTTTCTGCACAACCCAATGGAACGAATATCCAAACTTATTATGAATACAATGGTACTACTAATCAAAAGTTCTATGTTTACAATATTTTCGATTCATACTACATAAAGCCCGCAGGTACACAGAAAATGGTAGATATGGGATCAACAACCAACCTGGTTGCAATATGGGAATATGCAGGCGACTTTGCACCGCAAAAATTTGATATAATCAAGATTAACTCGGTTGAAAAATCTGATTTATACTCTGCTGGTTATAATATGACCCTATCCTCCAACAGTTATACATATGACGGAACAGAAAAAGAACCGACTGTTACTGTACAAAATGATACTGAAACATTAGCAAAAGATACCGACTATACAGTTGAATACACTAATAACACAAATGCAGGAATATCAACTGTAACTGTAACGGGTATTGGTAACTATACAGGTACTTTAACTAAAACATTTATTATCAATAAGGCACAGCAGATTATAAATGCAACAATATCATCAAATACCATAGGTATTGGTGATACAAGCGAAATTACCGCAAGCGGACAGGGAACAATCAGTTATACTTCAAGTAACACAGATGTTGCAACAGTAAACAGTTCGGGAGTAATAATGGGAATAAGTGCAGGTAAAGCAACCATTACTGTTACTGCTACAGGTAACAACAATTATAATGAGTCAAGCAAAACTTTCACTGTTTTTGTAAAGAACTCTTATTTGTTAGGCGATGTAAACGGTGACGGAGTAATAAGCATTGCAGACGCAACAACACTTCAAAAATATCTTGCAAACATTGTTGATTTTGATGATGAACAGCTTGCTGTCGCAGATACAAACGGTGATGGAAGCGTTTCAATATCAGATGCAACGCAAATTCAAAAATATCTTGTACATCTTATCCCCTCTCTCGGTTAATATGTTTAAAAATCCTATCCGGCTATTGCAGTCAGATAGGATTTTTTACACATCGAATGTTTGGTAATTAATAATACCATGTTTGTGTGCTTTGTTCTTTTTTATGAACCTGATTTCGAGCAGTCAGTGCATCCACAGATTTATCGTTCTTACCAAACTGTGACTGAACAAGCTTCATTTCCGAACCCAGCACCTTAAAGCTACGGTTAATATCGGACAAGGCACTCTTAAATTCCTTTTCACCTTCAACTCCAAGCTTGATACCAAAACTGTCTGCCATTCTGTCACCTCCTCGTTTTGGGTATAAAAAAAGAGCCATAAGGCTTTGTGCTAAATGCATATAAAAAGGAGCAACCCAAAAAAGGTTACTCCTTGAATTTAATTAGTAGATAAATTTTTATTTAATTTAGATGTATTAAACACCCCTCGGTTATTGCTTCCGAGGTGTGTTTTCTTGTGTGTTTTTAAGGATTATGCAAGCTCGAAATACAAGCCTTCACCGACTGATAATTCTTTGGGAGCTGTGTGCCAGATTTCACCGCACTTATAATCCTGCATATTTACATCCTCAATACTGTAATCATATTTGTAAACCTTAGCGCCTTCGTAGCCGTAGTAATGATCCCAAGAGTGACACACAACTTTGCCTGCAATCAGGAAGGTATTGTCAACATGCCAGTCAGTGAATCGGAAGCCTACGACTCCTCTGAGATACTGTGAAATTGAACGGTCGCTGAAATTCTTTTGAATGTGTTCGATGATTAATTTTACTTTATCATAGCTCAATGCCTTTACATACTCGTTGATTTCAACACGCTTGATGTCGCCTCGTGAGTTCTCGCCAAGTTCACTCATAGATTTTATATATCTGTAGTCGCAGTGATGACCGATACGGCACCAGTAGTCAAATAAATCGGCGGAAATATCGTTATTGTTTTTGCAGTTATGCTTTACAACGCCGAGGTCTTTTTTAAGCTTTATTGCTTTTGAAGCGTCGTCGCTCTTGCCGACATATGTTGTAGTTTCTTCTTCGGTAAGTTCCTGATAATTATTGTATGATTTGAGAACACTTTCCATATCGCCTTTAAGCTGATTCATTGCAGCTGTTATTGCACTTTTATTAAGATTCATATTTTTGATTGTTTGCTGAGTATCTTCGTCAAGTGCTGAAAATTCCTCGTTAGTCATTGACGCAAGCTTAATCTTTGCGTCAAGCGAGAGCAGAGCCGTGAATGCTGAGGCCGAAAAGATTTCCATACTGCAATTTACATAGTTTTCTGCTCTGTAAGCGGCTTCACCGCCGAACATTGACTCATTCTTCATCTTGTTGTAATATGCAGTGAAAACACTTTTGTTGTATCCGAACGGACTGTTGATGTAGTTTTCCAAATCACTTATTCTATGTGCATAGTTTGAAATGCTTGTGAAGTCGTTATTTACAAGACCTGCAAGAGTGATATTCTTTTTAACTTCGTTCGTTTCGTCTTTGATAACGTCAATTAATTCCAAAGCATATTTCTTGCTGGTTAAAACCTCGTTAACAAGCCTGTTGTATTCAACAAGCGAGCTCTGGTCGTAAATATCTTTTATAATCTTCTGAGTGCTGCTGTCAATCTGCCTCTGAATGTCGTCAAGCTTTTTGTTGATTTCTGTAAGGTTTGCTTCGTGAACTCCGCAGATATCTTTGAGCATTGTAGAAATCGGACCTGCGAGGAATGAAAGTCCGGGAACTGTCGATGCCATTCCCTTGCCCCAGTTATTAAGGATTGCACGGATTGAGCCGGTGAAATAAGTGTTTGAGTTGAACTGAGATTCGTTAAGCGAAATTGAATTTGTTGTTGCGGCGTTAGTCTTTACAAGGCTGAGCGTTGCAACCGAGCCGATACAGGTCAGTGCAAGAAATACTGCAATAATTCTTCTTTTGATGTTGTCTGTGAATTTGATTGATGATGTTTTCATAATTTTTCTTCCTTTCGGTGATTTTTGATTTGTTGGCTTTATTATAAAACAGACATAGGGACAAAACCCTGACAAAAATAAAAGATTTTGAAAAAATTTTTAAAATTTTTTGAGTACCTGTTTTTTAGTTATCTAAACAATAATTTGCCGAGTGCCTCGGCTCGCAAATCGAGTGGAAAAGTTAGTTTGTTTGGAGAAAATTGTAGCCCGAATTTTAAGTTGATATGTAGGTGACGTTTCGGGACGTCAAGGATGCCGTCCCCTACGGCGATACAGGAAAAGTTTGTTTTTAGTCGTAGGGATACTCACTCCGTGTCCGTAGTGGCAATCAAACTTTACCAATTAAACCGTATTTATAGAGGAAAACACACATTTCCGTAGGGGACGAGTTCCCACACGTCCCGAAACATATCCGATATATCAATCACCCCGAGAAAAACAAACTTATCCACACAACACGCACTATTACAAATTCGGAGCGCAGCGACCATTAATTCCGCATTAAATTCAAGTTTATCAATGAGCTAATTATATCATACCGCATAATAAATCTCGATCCTTTTCAGAATAGTCATACACCATACGGTATAACATCATCAATCGTCAAAGCTTTTTTTGGCTTTACAAGACCGTTGTATTGCTTATGACATTCAAGTAAATCAAGGAGAAGTCCAAGCGGCATCAGCATTGTTTCGTCAAGAGACAAATTCAGTTGGACTACACCATAATAAATCAGTCGGGTAAAGAACTCATCGTCACTTACCCGACTGCTGTGTTTTTTGTGTCAGGCTCACTTTCTATATTCCTTTTAGTGCCTTTAAAGATAGACTCTGTGATACTGTCCTTGTACTTTGTCAGTTCGTGTGGTGAAGTGAGAAGTTCCTCCATTTCATAATAGTTAGCTACATCAATGTTATAGTGATGATAGCCTGTGCCGGTTTCTTCGACCTTTTCTTTGTCTGCTTTAAAAAGGGCTTTGGCGGTTGACCTTGCTTTCCGTACTCAATGACAGTGGCAATTTTTGCGTTGCTTTCATTTCCGTCACGAGGTTCAGCAAAGCCTTCATCATCTTTATCCTTG
>JAQXVY010000059.1 GCA_029225165.1 Oscillospiraceae bacterium | reverse complement strand
CTGTTTTTCAAAAAGTTCTTCCGGAGTGTGATAGTTTAATATCTTTCTGGGAAGATTGTTTATCTTGTCAGCAAAAAACATAATATCGTCTGCACTGTAATTATCTATACTTTTGCCTTTGGGGATAAATCTTCTTAACATCCTGTTATGACACTCATTTGTTCCTTTTTCGCAGGAAGTGTATGGATGAGTGAAATACACCGGTATTCCGATTGACTCCAGCTTTGACAAATTGGCAAATTCAGAGTCGTTATCTCCTGTGATACTCTTGAATACTTCTCTGTATTTATCACCGAATTGAGGTATAAGTTCTGCTAAAGCATTATCTATGGCTTCGGCGGTATGGTTTTCTACTTTAAGCCACAGTGACATCCTAAGTTTTCTTTCAACAAGCGTCATTACTACAGGCTCTGTATCCTTCTTTTTACCGATTACACTGTCGATTTCCCAATGACCGAATTCTTCTCGTAATTCCACTTCTTCGGGGCGTTCTTCTATGCTATTGCCCAGGTTTTTCTTGTTTTCTCTTACCTTTTTAGTTTTGGTATTACGACTGAGTTTTTCAGGCAAATCCATATTTGTTATGTTCATCAAACCGGCATCAACATAGTTATACAATGTTTTTGTACACACCATTTCATCCTTGTCAAACAGATTATTATCTTTTGCAAAACCTACACAAGCATCCAGTGACCAGCCCTCATTTTTAACTTGATTTTCAACATATGTGAGAAAATCAACTACTTCAAGACAGCTATAATTCTTTTTGCTGTTTTTACGATTTTCCATGTAGGTTTTCTGACCGACTGATGCTTTGTAACGCTCGACTTTACCGTTAAAGAGTAGAACTTTACCTCGTTCATATTCATTCTTTATTGTGTTAAATGAGCAACCCAAATGTTTGTGTATCTTGTATGGTGTCCAGCCGTCTTTAAGTCGGATTTCAATTTCTACTCTTTCTTCATAAGTTAGGTGTTGTCCTTTTGAGCGTTTTGTGTTACAATTTGGATTGTCCATAGCGATGATCCTTTCGAATTTTGTCTAGCAACTCAATTCTATCACAAGATCATTGCTGTAGAAAATTTTTAAAACGATTCAACAACGAATGTCTATAGTATAATTGATTAATTTGCTGATAAGATAAAGGGGGATTTATAGGAGCATGAAACAATATGAACACTTTATTTCTTTAGGATATTTTTGTTCTGTTGCATTAGAGTTAGACCGTATTGGATTGAGGAGTTCTTCATATCCTTTTGATTGGTGCATATCAAATTTTGAAGGTGTAATTGAAACAATAAGAAATCAATTTGAGGGGTTTCTTGATTATGAACATTTATTGCAAAGTGATTCAACTTATAATCATTATTTCAATGAAACCTACAGGATATGGTTTTTCCACGATTTTGATAAGTATCATCCCTTAAAAAAACAACTGCCTAAAGTTCGTAAAAAATATATGCGAAGAATAGAAAGATTCTATAATGATATAAAACATCCTACATTGTTTGTAAGATATATTTCGGATGAAATAATAAATGAATCTACTAATAAATCAATAGAACTGGAGTATATTGAAAAAAATCATATAGAAATCTTATCTCTATTAAAATCCTTTAATCGGGAAAATGAAATAATATATATTGCAAATCGTGGTGTGAGTTCAAGCATTATTAATATTTTTAATGTTGACAAGGATGATAATGATGGGGTTGCAAGAAAACCTCTTGAAAAAAATCAGTCGTTAAATGATTTTTTAATGTCTTTTGAGTATAACGATAGACAAAATAATATTGCCTTTTATAATAAGAAACTTAAAAGAAAGGGAAATCGGTTTTTTCAAATATATAGAGAAAGGAGAGATAATTTGAAGAAAAGAATATTCCCAGAATACATACATAATCGTGTTGTTTTACATTCAACTAAGTAAGATATTTGATTTAATTGACATTTTTGTTGTGTTGGGTGTAAAATAACCTTTAGGGTTTGACAGACAACCCCCCGCCAATTTGGCAATATTTTTGTAATCGAGGTGAAATCATTGGATGCCGGAGGCAATTTAGGCTCTGTTCCCGGAGAAAGTATGGGAGAAATCTGTGGCAATAGTGTATCCACTGATTTCTATTTTGACAAACTAAAGGTTTTTATCCTTTAGTCCTTTAATACACCCTCATCTTATCCGGGGATAATCTTCTGCCAAATACTATTTTTGGCGACAAAATAAAAGGAAAGGAAGATCCCCGTGGAAACAAATGTTATTTCTCTTCAAGAGACTATAAAAAACCTTTTGAAAAATAAAAAGTATGCCACTTTGCGTGACATACTCACCACAATGAATCCTGTGGATATTGCTGCAATTTTTGAAGAAATCCAAAACGAAAAAATGCCTGTGCTTTACAGACTTCTTCCCAAGGACACCGCTGCCGACGCCTTTGTTGAAATGGACGAGGAAACACAGGAATTTCTCATTCATTCCTTAAGCGACACCGAGCTTAAGGAAGTTTTGGACGATATGTTCCTTGATGATGTTGTTGATATGATTGAAGAAATGCCTGCCAATGTGGTAAAGCGTATTCTTCGCCAAAGCACACCTGAGGACAGAAAGCAAATTAATATGTTGCTGAAATTTCCGGAGGATTCAGCCGGTTCGATTATGACAACCGAGCTTGTTATTCTTCGACCTGATATGACAGCCGAAGAGGCAATCAAGCGAATAAGACGAACAGGTGTTGACAAAGAAACCATATACACCTGCTATGTTGCCGACAACCTGAGCAAGCTCAGAGGTATAATCACCATCAAGGATTTGCTCCTTGCCGAGGACGACACCAAGGTGTGCGATATGATGGACACCAATGTAATTTCCGTAACCACCCTGACCGACCAGGAAGAGGTTGCCGAAATTATTAAAAAGTACGACTTCCTTGCACTTCCTGTTGTTGATCAGGAAAACCGACTTGTTGGTATTGTTACAATCGACGACGCTGTTGATGTTATGCAGGAAGAGGCAACTGAGGATATTCAGAAGATGGCGGCTATCACACCAAATACCGACACACCTTACCTAAAAATCGGTATTTTTGATACATGGAAAAGCCGTATTCCTTGGCTTTTACTGCTTATGATTTCCGCAACCTTTACCGGAATGATAATCAGCTCCTTTGAAAGTGCTTTGGCATCCTCTGTTGTGCTGACGGCATTTATACCTATGCTGATGGATACAGGCGGTAACACAGGCAGTCAGTCCTCTGTTACAATTATCCGTGCTTTGTCCCTTAACGAAATCCAGTTTAAGGATATGCTAAAGGTAATATGGAAAGAAATCCGTGTTGCCTGCCTTTGCGGTGTTGCCCTATCAGCTGTGGCTTTCATTAAAATTATGCTTGTTGACAGACTTCTTCTGGGCAATGTAGCTGTTACTGTACCTGTTGCAATAATCGTATGCCTGACCCTTGCAATAACAGTTGTTGTGGCAAAGATAATCGGCTGTTGCTTGCCTATGTTTGCCAACAAATTGGGCTTTGACCCTGCTGTAATGGCATCACCCTTCATCACAACCATTGTTGACGCAGTAAGCCTTGCAGTTTACTTTATGATTGCGACAAATATTTTAGGGTTGTAGGGGCAAGGCAAAATTACACATAAAAATTCGGAGCTGTGAAAATACAGCTCCATTTTTATTATTTGTATGGGGTTTTCTTCGAGGAATCCCCTATCTATATCACCCACTATGTTAGAGAAATCATACTTTCATATAATCTAATAGTGTCGGTTAATACACTACTGCTTTCCTTTCAGATTCTTCAGTCGCTTTGCTCCCTCAGAATGACAAGGCAGAGTGTTTCCCTAATTAAAATCAAACAAAAGAAAAATGACCACCCTATTGGATGGACACTTCTAAATGTTGGCATCTTCCTATTTTCCCGGGCCGTCACCAGCCAAGTATCTTCGGCACTACTGAGCTTAACTTCTGTGTTCGGGATGGGAACAGGTGGACCCTCAGCGTCATCAACACCAACTTATTCAGTTCGTTGTTCTCTCAAACAACAATATGAATTATACCACCCTATTTCAAAAAAATCAACCCTTTTTTAAAAATTTTTTTATATTTTTTAATTTTTCTTTTTTTACGCTATATATTTGACTACAAAACACAAAAGGAGTAAAATATTGTATGAGTTTATGAGTGCAAAAGCAACTGAATTTAAAATGAAATAAGGGAATAAAATGAACAAAACAAAAAAAGCCTCACTTTTATTATCCTCCCTATCCATTTACAAGGGAATATTGACAAGGAGTGTGCCAAAGGCGCTTTACAGATTAATTTTGTCAATAGATAAAAGCCCGGAGGATTTTCTCAATGCATACGGAGATTTTTACCGACTGCTGTGCGAGAGGCATTGTTCAAGTCGTTTGAGCTACAATCTTACAGAGGCGGCACTGTTTGACGAAAACTATTTTACCAAAACAGCAACCGCCAACAGGGTTGAAAAAATGTCGCAGGAAGAAAAACAGGCAGTTGTAAGGGATATTAAGGCGATCCTTTTTGCCTCCCAAATCACCCCCGAGGATATTATCAGCGACTACAAATACAAGGATGAAATAGAGGACATTGTTTCAGAGCTTCCAAGGTGGACCTGCACAGAACCGGCATATGAATTTAAGGACTTTGACGGCAGTCTTGACAGAATAAGCAAATTCCACAGAATTAACGGCTGCGGTATGTTTGCAAGGTACAAGTCATTTGTATGGCGTGAGGGCGGTATTCAGCCAATCATCAACGCAGACCCTGTGCGAATTTCCGATTTAGTTGACTACGAATTTCAGCGTAATCAGGTTATCGAAAACACCCAAGCCTTTATTGACGGCAAAACGGCAAACAACTGTCTGCTTTACGGCGATATGGGTACAGGCAAAAGCACAACCGTCAAGGCTGTTGTTAACGAATACAGAAATGACGGTCTGCGTATTGTTGAAATGCCAAAGGAAAGACTTATGGAATTTCCTCTCCTTGTTGACACGATAGCCTCTGTTCCAATGAAGTTCATAATTTTCATTGACGACCTGTCTTTCCAAAGGCAGGACGAGTGCTACACAAGCCTAAAGGCTGTACTGGAGGGCGGTGTTGCTTCCTTACCGCATAATGCCCTCATTTACGCCACAAGCAACCGCCGTCACCTTGTTAAAGAAAACTTTGAGGACAGAGATTGCACTGAAGTTAACCGCCGTGACAATATGCAGGAAACCCTTTCACTTTCGGACAGATTCGGTCTTTCCATAGGCTACTTTGTCCCCGATAAAAAGAAATTTCTCCACATTGTGGATGAGCTTGCAAAAGCCAACGGAATAACACTTGACGAGGAAACACTACACCTTGAGGCTGAAAAGTTTGCAACCCAAAGGGCAACACGCTCGCCAAGGACAGCACAGCAATTTATTAAATCATTACTGTAAGACAAGAGGTATGAGATGAGAATATTCAAAATTACTATTTGTGCATTGCTTATTTTTTCTGTACTGTTTTCTGCATACGGATGTACAAACAGCGACGGTGGCTATCCTGTTACAGTAGGAAACACAACCTTTGATGAAAGTCCTGAAAAGGTTGCAGTTGTCAGCCCTAATGTGGCGGATATTATTGACTGCATTGGCTACAACACCAAGGTTGTGCTTGTCAGCGACCAAGTTCTTACCGAAAGCTATAAAAATACCGAAAAGTGCGGAAACAACATTGACCCCGATGTTGACAAGATAATAAAAAGCGGTGCAACCGTTGTTTTGGCTGACGACAATGTTTCGGACGGCACAATTAAAAGGCTTGAAGAAGCGGATATAAAGGTTGTTCAGTTCCACTACGGAAACACAAAAGCAGATGTAAACACCACATACGCATCAGTTGGTTCAATACTTAATGGTAAAGAGGGAAAAGAAAAAGCCGAAAGTGCCTGGAACACCCTGTTTAACTATCTTGACACATATAATCAGGAGTCAAAGAGGAAAAACAGCGAAAAGTTCCTTATGTATGTCAGCGGAACAGGTCCTATTGCAACTGTTATTGAAGAAAGCTGGTACAATACTATCCTGGGTTACAGCGGTACAAGGGTTATCAGAGGTTCTCTTAACAATCCTACTGTTTCAGTAAATGAAATTGCTGAGTGGAACCCCGACTTCCTTATCTACGACAAAAACACCTACAACAGCCTAAAAAACCGTTCTGCTGTTAAAAAATGCAAATTTTTAGCCAAGGGCGGAAATTTAAGACTTGACAAGGACTACCTTAAACTTCAAGGCACTACCGCTGTTGAGAACATAAGAAAAATCATTTCTCTGTATGACAAGGACGCTGTTGAAAAAGCAGACCAAATCATTAAAAACAGAGGTACCGAAACAACAGTAAATACAACTACATCAACCACAGCAGTCAAAACCTCCGCCACAGGCAAAACCACATCTACTGTTGCCACCTCTTTGGCAGATAATTCAAAATCCGAAAAAACCACATCATCAACACAAAGCACAACCACTGCAACTAAGGCAACCTCTACAACAACACCCCAAACAAAATATGAATTGCAGTCAAAGTACAATGTAAGCTTCACTGAGTCCGCAATAGACTCTATGAAAAAAGATAAGGAAAACAAGTACATTAAGGCAATGCAACAAAGGCTTTCCCACCTTGGATATATAGATGAACACTATGTTACAGGCTATCTCGGTGACCTGACCATTGCCGCAATCAAAAAATTCCAAAAAGCAAACGACCTTGATGAAGACGGAAAGGTAAATTCAAAGCTACTTGAAAAACTATTCTCAAAGGATGCAAAAAAATATAGTTAAACACAAAGACAGCGTACCTCACCAAGATACGCTGTCTTTTATTATATACTTTTTTCGTCAATCCAAAATACCCTTAACCTCAGGGATAAATTCTATACTTCTCTTTAAAATCCCCTGCATATATGCAATGGCTGTTCCGTAGTTGGTGAAGGGTACACCTTGTTCTGTGGTGTGGTTCATTCTGTACTGCATTTCTTTTTCGTTGAGCATACAGCCTCCGCAGTGGATTACCAAGCTATATGGTGACAAATCCTCGGGATACTCTGTTCCGCTTACAAGGGTAATATCCAAATTTTTGTTTGTATATTCACTGAGCCACCTTGGGATTTTTACACTTCCTATGTCCTCGCATTGGCGGTGGTGGGTGCATCCCTCGGCAATCAGGATTTTGTCGCCGTCTTTTAGCCTTGAAATTTCTTTTGCACCCTTTACCGCTGTTTCAAGAAAGCCCTTAAACCTTGCCATTAAAATTGAAAACGAGGTGAGGTATATGTCCTTTGGAGTACCTTTGTTCGCCTTTTCAAAAGCCTGACTGTCGGTAACAACCACACGAGGCTTTTTGCTTAGGTTATTTATTGTTTGTTCTATTTCATTCTCCTTGCAAATCACAACTGTTCCGTTACTGTCAAGAACATCACGAATCACCTGTTGCTGTGGCAGTATCAGCCTACCCTTAGGGGCTGAAGAATCAATGGGTATAACCAGCAGAACAATATCCCCGGAATCAAGTAAATCACCAATAATTTTCTTGTCAATTGCCTTGTCTGTTGTAAGCCTTGCAACCATTTCCCTCAGGCTGTTTATACCTGTTTTATTCAAAGCACTTACTGCAATTTCGTTTTCCTTTAGGTCTTTACTGCGAGGTGCTTTGCATAAATCGTCCTTGTTATATGCCACAACAAATGGAATATTCCTATCCTTAAACAGGGCAATAAGGTCATTGTCATAGTCCGTTAATCCCTTGGTTGAGTCCACCACCAAAACTGCAACATCAATTTTTCTGAGCACCTGTTTTGTCTTTTCAACTCTGAGGTCGCCAAGCTCACCCTTGTCGTCAATACCCGGCGTATCAATAATCATTACAGGACCCATTGGCAAAAGCTCCATAGCCTTGTAGACAGGGTCTGTGGTTGTACCCAAAACATTGGAAACAACAGCTAAATTTTGATTTGTAAAGGCATTTACCACAGAGCTTTTCCCCACATTTCTCCTGCCGAAAAAGCCAATATGTACCCTGTGGGATTTTGGTGATGAATTCATATTTACCTCCTGTCACACTACACTATACGAAAGCCGATTAAAACCTGAAATCTCTTTTTCCTTGCTCTATCTTTTCAAGATTTTCCTCACAAATATCCCTTACCTTTTCCTTTGGAATATTGTTAAGCTCATCCTCAATCAGCTTTTCGCCGATTTTCCTTGTTTCTTCACTGGCGTAGTCAATAAGGTATTCCTTTAGCGTCATTAATGCGTTTGGGTGACAGCAGTTTTGAATTTGTCCTGCTTTGCACAGGGACATAAACCTGTCTCCTGTTCTGCCCTCTCTGTAACAGGCGGTGCAGAACGAAGGAATGTAGCCATTCTCCATAAGCCACCTTACAACCTCATCAAGAGTTCTGTTGTCGGAAACATCAAACTGTTCCGTGTCGTGGGGTCTTTCCTCCTGGGTATAACCCCCAACAGAGGTTCTTGACGCACCGGAAATTTGAGAAACACCAAGTCCGATTACCTTTTCCCTGACCTGCTGACTTTCTCTTGTGGAGATTATCATACCTGTGTAAGGCACAGCAATCCTTATCAATGCGCAAAGCTTTGCGAAGGTGTCATCGTCTATGCCGTTGTCGAAGGCACTGGGGTCAATGTCGTCTGCCCTTTTAATCCTCGGTACGGAAATTGTGTGAGGCCCCACACCGTAAACAGCCTCCAAATGCTCTGCGTGCATCAAAAGTCCTGCAAACTCGTATTTGTACAGCTCAAGTCCAAACAGCACACCCAGTCCAACATCATCAATACCACCCTGCATTGCCCTGTCCATAGCCTCGGTGTGGTAGTTATAGTTATGCTTTGGTCCTGTTGGGTGTAGCTTTTCGTAGCTTTCCTTGTGATATGTTTCCTGAAACAGGATATATGTTCCGATTCCTGCATCCTTCAGTTTTCTGTAATTCTCCACAGTTGTAGCGGCAATGTTCACATTCACCCTGCGTATATTTCCGTTTTTGTGCTTTACGGAATATATGGTTTTAATGCACTCCAATATATATTCAATAGGGTTATTTACAGGGTCCTCCCCTGCCTCAATTGCAAGCCTTTTGTGACCCATATCCTGTAGTGCGATAACCTCGTTTTTTACTTCCTCCTGAGTCAGCTTTTTCCTCGCTATGTGCTTGTTTTTCATATGATAAGGGCAGTAGACACAGCCGTTTACGCAGTAGTTAGAAAGATAAAGGGGTGCAAACATTACTATCCTGTTGCCGTAAAAATCCTTCTTAATCTGCCTTGCAAGGTCGTACATCTGCCTTATTTTCTCTTTATTTTCGCAGGCAAGGAGAACTGAAGCCTCCCTGTGGGTAAGACCCTTTCTCTTTTCCGCTTTGCTCAAAATTTCGTCAATCAGTTCAAGATTATCCTTGTTTTTCTCTGCATATTCAAGGGTATCTAAAATCTCCTGATGATTTATAAATTCTTCAGCCTTTGCTGATTTTTGATTGTATTCAAACATTTTCTGCTCCTGACAAAAATAGCACACCATAGGGTGTGCCATTAATATTCTTGTTTTACTATGGTGTAATATAACCAATAGTATGGTACCACCCAATTTCACGCACCGTTGCAGTGAAATCAATTGTCTTACAGATTGATTATATCACTATTGTGTGAGTAAAACAAGGCTAATTTTTAGCATTTTTCAGGTTCGCCGTATTCCATACCAAACAGCTCCGCTGTCACGCTTTTCATAACCTGTGGGTCAAGGGGCTTATCCTGAAAATCGGTGTCAACCTCTGCAATTTCGTTTACAACCTCAATGCCCTCAATCACCTTGCCAAAGGCGGCATACTGACCGTCAAGGTGAGGACTTGTTTTGTGCATAACAAAGAACTGACTTCCTGCTGAATCAGGCATCATTGAGCGAGCCATAGAAAGCACTCCCTCTGTGTGCTTAAGGTCGTTTTTAAAGCCATTTGCAGAAAATTCTCCCTTAATGCTGTAACCGGGGCCTCCCATACCTGTACCCTCGGGACATCCGCCCTGAATCATAAAACCGTAAATAACTCTGTGGAATGTAAGTCCGTTATAGTAGCCCTTGTTTACAAGGCTCAAAAAGTTCTTTACAGTATTTGGAGCAATCTCAGGATACAGCTCCGCCTTAAAAATTTTTCCGTTTTCCATTTCAAATGTAACTACAGGATTTTTCATCATTCATTCTCCTTTTTAATAATAGTTTAGAATTTATTATATAACTTCATAAATCAAATAACCGAAATAAACGGCGTACATAACAAGCATTATTGCTCCCCCAAGTCGGGAGAGCCTTTTGTTCTTTACGGTAAACAGCCACAATGTCAAAGCCGCACCAATCATTACAATGCTGTCAAATATAAACTCACTTCCAAAGCTAAGGGGGTAAATTGCCGATGCAGTACCCAAAACAAAGAGCAGGTTAAAAATGTTACTTCCCACAATATTGCCTATTGCTATGTCGTTTTTACCCTTTTTAGATGCAATCACCGAGGTTACAAGCTCAGGCAAGGATGTACCGAAGGCAACTATTGTAAGTCCGATAATATCCTCACTGATACTGCACATTTGTGCAAGCTTTGTTGCGGCGTCAACTGACAGATTCGCACCGAATACAACAGCACCGCCACCCAAAACGCTAATGAGCAAGGTCAGTGGAATATTAATCTTCTTTTTCTCCTCTTTAACTTCACCGTTAAGCTTGTTTTGTTTCATCTCTTTCTTTGCAGACAGGAAGAGATAAACCATAAACGAAACCATAAGCAGCAGCAAAATCACACCGCAAATACGGTTAAGGGATTTAAAAATTAATCCCAAAGCTAAAAATACGGCGGAAATTCCTATGGTAAAGGGAATCTCATATCTAACGGTATTCCTTTTAACCACCATTGGGGACACCACAGCGGAAATACCCAAAATCAGCCATATATTCATTATATTACTGCCCACTACATTTCCCACTGCAACTCCGCCTGCTTCGTTAATTGAAGCGGTGATGCTGACAGCAGCCTCAGGGGCAGATGTGCCAAAGGCAACTATGGTAAGTCCTATGATGATTTGAGGTATGCCAAAGTGGGAGGCAATATTGCTTACCCCGTCAACAAAAAAGTCTGCACCCTTAACAAGAAGTACAAATCCTACCACCAAAAGCAGTAGCTGCAAAAGAATATCAATTACCAATTACTTCACATCCTTATTGGATAATTTAAACACTAAGGAAACACTGAATATATTAACAACAAATGCTCCTTTAGTCAAGGAAAGCACATAAAACATTTTTAATTAAATCACCTTTTTTTCAAAAACATTTCACTTTTCACCTTTATAATATTAGTAAAATACGAAAGATAAAACATAAACAGTTTTATTATTTGTTTTGATTTTCATTTTTCTTCCTGAAAAAGCCTCCTTTGCGGGGCTTTTTTAATTTTATATTATTGCAATGAATAATCTTTCGTTGTATAATTAACCTATTATGAAAAGAAAAAAATTATACTTAAAAGGGGCTATATTTTTAGTCCTTTGTTTAATTGGTACAACCTTCGCCGCCTGTCAAAGGAGCACTCAAATAAGTGACTTTGACGGTTTTGAGGTGAGCTATATTGATGTTGGACAGGGCGACAGTATTTTTATAAAGTGTAACGGCGAAGCTATGCTGATTGACGCAGGAGAAAATTATGAGGGGCAGACTGTTGCAGATTATATAAAATCCTGTGGAACAACAAGTCTGAAATATGCTGTGGGCACTCACCCACACTCCGACCATATCGGCGGTATGGACACAGTTATGGAGGAAATTCCTGCCCACACCTTTATCTGTCCCGAAATTGACTACGACACAAAGACATTTAATGATGTTTTGGATGTTGTAGATAAAAACGACACAGAGATAATCTACGCACAAAGGGGCAATTCCTACTCCTTAGGTGATGCTACCTTTACCATACTTTCCCCTGACAAAGGGGGTATTTACAGCAACCTTAACGACTATTCCGTTGTAATAAAGGCAGAGTACGGAAGTACATCATTCCTTTTTACAGGGGATGCCGAAAGCATTGTTGAGGACGAAATGATAAGAAACGGCTGTAAATTAAAGTCGGATGTGCTAAAGGTGGGGCATCACGGAAGCACCAGCAGTACAACTGACAATTTCCTCAAAAAGGTAAACCCTGACTTCGCAGTAATCAGCTGTGGCAAGGGCAACAAGTACGGTCATCCTCACAAGGAAACTGTGGATAAACTAAACAGCTTTGGTGTTACTGTTCACAGAACAGATAAGGAAGGCACAATAGTGGCACAAAGTGACGGAAATTCTGTCACCTTTGGAGAAAAGGGCGAAACAGAAAGAACTGTTGTAGAAGCAGAAGCCGATACAAAAAGCCCTGCAATCTCACAAAAAAGCGAAACCTCTCAAACCAAAAACGAAGAAGTATTATATATAGGAAACAAAAACAGCAAAAAATTCCACAAAAAGGACTGCGAGTCTGTTTTTGCAATGAACGAGAAAAACAAGGAGTATTTATACAGCAGAAAAGACGCCCTTGTTAAGGGTTACTCACCCTGCAATAACTGTAATCCGTAAACAAAAGGAGTTTTGTATGATTAGAGAATTATTGAAAGAAAAATCGGTATGGGAAAAGCTGATGGCAACGGATAAACCCATTATACTCTACGGTATGGGTGACGGTGCCGACCGAGTTCTCAAGGAATTTTCTGTACTCAATATCACCGTTTCAGGAGTTATGGCGTCGGACGATTTTGTTAGAGGTCAGGTTTTTCACGGTTTTACCGTACAAACCCTTGAACAGGTAAAAGAGGAATTTAAGGATTTTATAATTTTAATCACCTTTGGCACAAACAGACCTGAGGTCATTGACAAAATTAAGAAATTAAGCGAGGAGTACACAGTTCTTGTACCAAGCGTTCCCGTAGCAGGGGAAAAGATTTTTAACCGTGGCTACCTTATGCGAAACGGTACAGAAATTATGGAGGCATACAGCCTTATGGAGGACGAAATTTCCAAAGATGTTTTCAGGAATATGTGCTATTTTCAGTACACAGGCGAGCTGAAATATCTCTTTGCAATGGAAAGCAGTAAGGATGACGCCTACAAAATCCTCAACCTTACTTCACAGGAAAATTACCTTGACCTTGGCGCATATAGAGGCGACACAGTTGAGGAATTTTTGAAGTACACCTGCAATCAGTATAAATCTATAACAGCCCTTGAGCCTGACCCCAAAACATACAAAAAGCTTGTTGAGGCAATAGGAGATATGCCAAACACAAGACTTCTTAAAAAGGGAATATGGAACTTTGACACAGAGATTAATTTTGAAACAGGCAAAGGCAGAGGAAGTGTTATCAACAACAAAGAGGGTGTTTTGACCCCTGTTACCTGCATTGACACCCTTGCAAAGGAAACACCATTCACCTACATCAAAATGGATATTGAGGGTGTGGAATTTGTAGTTTTATACGGAGGATATGAGTATCTGCGCAGTAACAAACCAAAGCTGAATGTAGCCTGTTACCATCGCTGTTGCGATATTTACCGTCTGCCGAATATGCTGAAAAGGGTAAACCCCGACTACAAAATCTATATGCGACACCACCCCTGTATTCCAAGCTGGGAAACAAACCTTTATTGCATATAAAACTTAACAACCCCACAGGAAACTGCAAAAGCAATATCCTGTGGGGTATTTTCCAATATCGTCAGTTTAAGGAAAAATTCACACACTGTAATGACAAACTACCACACCATAACGATCTGCTACCACACTGTCATTCCAAACCACCAATCTGTCATTCCGAGCTTGCCGAGGAATCCCCTTCCTCTACCGCTCATTATGTTAGGAAAATCATACTTTCATATAACCTGATAGTGTCGATTAATGCACTACTACTATCCTTTCAGATTCTTCAGTCGTTTCACTCCCTCAGAATGACAAGGGGGGTGGCGGAATGACAGGTGGGTAATTTGCGAAATTAATTTATTTCAAACATAAGATAAGAAAATGCATATTCGGTTGTCATATCGTAAAGAGGTTCTACGCCGGACTTTATCAAATTATCCGTTGATGAATAAACACCACTCTTGGAGGAAAGCCCCTGTAAATACAGGGGAATACCACTTAATTTACACCTATTGGCTAGTATTTTCACCGATTTTTCGTTGGCTGTTCCGCTGTGATAGCCAACTAATAGAACAGCATTAACATCATTGGAAAAATCAACAGTACTGTAATCTGCAAATGGATATTCCTTAATAATCATCACTTTATTTTTGAATTTTATATTTGCAAAATCAACATCGGGGTACCTACCTGAACATTCTCCCAAGGTGAATTTGTCGGTAAAGCAATTTGCCTCCATTACGGAGCTTGCAGGGTAAATCTCGTCAAATACTGTCCAAACACCCACCTTATTTTCCCTTACAATACAAACAGCTTTGTCAAAGTTGGGAATACCGTTACTTTCAGGGTCAGAAAGCACCTTGTTCGCACCTGTCAGCACTACGGGAATTTCAAAATTTTTGCAAAAAATAGAAACCATTGCAGATGTATATGAAAGTGTGTCACTGCCGTGGGTTATGATTATTCCGCTGTACCCTGCTATATCCTTGTTTAACTCCTGCAAAAGCATTTCCCAATTCTCTGTACAGATGTTTTCGGACAGGATTGAGTAGGGATAAACCTTTGTAAACTCAATATCGCTTTTCGATTTTTCTTTCCAAAGGGCTGCAACATCCTTATTTTTCTCGTTGCTGATAACACCGTCTTTTTCTTCACTGCCAACTGTACCGCCTGTCATAATCACCTTAATTTTCACAAAATCACCCCAAATAAACAGCCGTCTGTTTCCAGACGGCTTAAGTATTTCTATGTTTAACTGTTTACTACCTGAGTGATAACCTTTTTGATATTTGTTTCGGTAAGTCCGAAAATCTCAAGGAGTTCCCAAGCAGGGCCTGAATAACCAAAGCGGTCATTCACACCGATTCTTGTAACAGGAACAGGGCAATACTGAGAAGTAACCTCACAAACAGCGTCGGCAAGACCACCGATAACATTGTGCTCCTCAACAGTAATGATTTTGCCTGTTTCCTGAGCCGCCTTAATAATAATATCTTTGTCAATAGGCTTGATAGTATGAATATTAATTAACCTTGCGTTAATTCCTTCTTTTTCCAAAGCCTCAACAGCCTTTTTAGCCTCGTTTACAACAAGACCTGTTGCAATAACTGTGACATCATTACCCTCGTGGAGAGTGATGCCCTTGCCAAGCTCAAACTCATATGTTTCAGGGTCGTTAAAGGAGTCAATGGCAAGTCTGCCAAGTCTGATATATACAGGTCCCTTATGCTCAAGAGCCGCCTTTGTAGCAGCCTTCATTTCCCAGTGGTCAGCAGGGTTGATTACAACCATATTAGGGATTGTTCTCATAATACCAATATCCTCAAGGCACTGGTGAGTAGCACCGTCCTCGCCTGTTGAGATACCTGCGTGTGAACCTGCAATCTTAACATTAAGGTTAGGATAAGCAACGGAGTTTCTGATTTGCTCAAAGGCTCTGCCTGTTGCAAACATTGCAAAGGATGCTGCCACAGGCTTTTTGCCTGCTGCTGCAAGACCTGCCGCAACGCCAATCATATTGCCCTCTGCAATTCCGCAGTTAATAAATCTTTCGGGATATTCCTTTTGGAATATGCTTGTCTTTGTAGCCGCTGAAAGGTCAGCGTCAAGAACTACGATATCTTCATCATCCTTGGCAAGCTCACAAAGAGCCTCGCCAAAGCTTTCTCTGGTTGCCTTAGTAACTTTCTCTGCCACGATTAACCCTCCAGTTCTGCAAGCTTAGCTTCAAGCTCAGCCATAGCTACCTTGTATTCTTCGTCATTGGTTGCCTTTCCGTGCCAGCCAACCTGATTTTCCATAAAGCTTACGCCCTTGCCCTTAACAGTCTGCATCAAAATCGCAGTAGGCATACCCTTAGTCTGTCTTGCATTTGCAAAAGCCTCGTCAAGCTCCTCAAAAGAATGACCGTCAACCTTCAGCACATTAAAGCCAAAGGAACGGAATTTGTCGTCCAAAGGCTCAATTCCGCCAACCTCGGCAACTGTACCGTCAATCTGAAGTCCGTTTTGGTCAACAATAACTACAAGGTTGTCAAGGTTGTTGTGACTTGCAAACATTGCAGCCTCCCAAACCTGACCTTCCTCACATTCACCGTCGCCAAGCACGGTATATACACGATAGTCCTTATTATCCATCTTTGCAGCCTTAGCCATACCGCAGGCAGTTGAAACACCCTGACCCAAGGAGCCTGTGCTCATATCTATGCCCGGTGTGCCCTTCATATCGGGATGACCCTGAAGCATTGCTCCCACATGGCGAAGTGTCTTTAGCTCTTCCCAATCAAAGAAGCCCTTGAGGGCAAGTATTGCATAAAGGGAAGGTGCACAGTGACCTTTAGAAAGAACAAATCTGTCCCTGTCTGCCCAATCGGGATTTTCAGGGTCAACATTCATTTCCTTAAAATAAAGGTAAGTGAATACATCTGCGGCAGAAAGTGAACCGCCGGGATGACCTGACTTTGCGTTGTAGGTACCGATAACGGCTCCCATTCTCGCCTTGGTTGCATTAATTTGTAACTGCTTAATTTCGCTAATCTCCATTGTTTAGCCTCCAGTTTTGTGCAAAATAATACTTTTAAATAATCGCAATTATCCATAGTATTGCTTGATAAGAATAACACAAAACCCTGTCGTGAATATTCTGTAAAAGCAATATAATCGTCATTTTTCGGGTTTTTTCCTTATTTTCCCTGTTTTATCCCTTATATTTTTCCAGTACCTCGCTCAATATACAATGAGCTACCTCTTTTTTCGACATTATCGGCAGGGATTTTTCTTCATCCTCTGTGATAATTGTCACCACATTGGTGTCTGTGCCAAACCCTGCACCCTGTGTTTTCAAATTGTTGGCAACTATCATATCCATATTTTTCTTTGTCAGCTTTTTTCGTGAATTTTCCAGCATATTTTCTGTTTCCATAGAAAAGCCACAGATAAACTGTCCCTTTCTTTTATGTTCACCAAGGTAGCCGATAATATCCTCTGTCCTTTTAAGTTTAATTTCACTAATTCCGTTATCGGACTTTTTGATTTTCTCTTTTGCAGTTAAAACAGGTGTAAAGTCTGCCACAGCCGCCGACTTTACCACAATATCTGTATTATCAAAATTGTCCTTAACTGCAAGGAACATATCATCAGCAGACAGAACATCTACCGTTTTCACAAATGGCGGCTTTTGCAAATTGGTTTTTCCGCTGACAAGTGTTACCTCTGCCCCTCTCAGCATTGCGTCATATGCAACAGCGTATCCCATTTTTCCTGTGGAATGGTTTGTAATGTATCTCACAGGGTCAATCTGCTCCTGTGTTGCACCTGCTGTTACAAGCACCCTAAGCCCCTTCATATCCTTTTCGTATCTACATTCTTTTTCAATATATTCAAAGAGGTTTTCAGGTGACGGCATTTTCCCCTTGCCAACAGCACCACAGGCAAGTCTGCCATCGTCAGCCTCCACAATTTCATAGCCGTATCTTACAAGCTTGTCCATATTTTCCTGAACAATT
This sequence comes from Oscillospiraceae bacterium, assembly GCA_029225165.1. Lineage (GTDB taxonomy): Bacteria > Bacillota > Clostridia > Oscillospirales > Acutalibacteraceae > Ruminococcoides. The sequence goes on along the minus strand of JAQXVY010000059.1, from coordinate 32,850 downwards.
GGATTTTCATACATATTTGTGTTCATAGCAGGAACAATTATTTTTTTGCATTTACAAGCCATAATTGTTGTGGTAAGCATATCGTCTGCTATGCCACAGGCGATTTTTCCAATAACATTTGCTGTACAGGGGGCTATCATAAAGCAATCTGCCTTTTCTGCAAGGCTGATATGTTCAATCTCAAAGCTGTGACTTCTGTCAAAGGTATCTGTTATGCATCTTCTGCCTGTGAGAGCCTCAAAGGTGTTTGGAGTGATGAATTTTCCTGCATTTTCCGTCATAATCACATCCACATTATAGCCTGACTTTACAAGCATAGAAACAAGGTTAGGTGTTTTGTAGGCTGCAATTCCTCCCGTAATGCCGATTACCACATTTTTACCTTTCATAAAAATTCCTCCTGTCACACAACTATAATGATTATACCAAATAGGCAGAAAAAATCAATAAAAATCACTTTTCCCTTGATTTCCACAGTAAATTAAGGCATAATTGAATTTACAGAATACAAATAAAAGAGGGCAACAAATGTTACTTGCAATAGATATAGGAAACACAAACATTGTAATGGGCGTTATAGAGAATGACAAAATCATCTTTACAGGCAGACTTGCCACCGACAAGGTAAAAACTGCAGATGAATACGCATTACAGTTTAACGGTATGATGGAGCTTCACAATGTGGAAAAATCGGAAATTGAGGGCGTTATAATCAGCTCCGTAGTTCCTCCGCTTATTCTCACAATGAAAAGGGCAATCAAAATGCTAACAGGCAAAGACCCCCTTATACTGGGTCCGGGACTGAAAACAGGACTGAACATCAAACTGGACAACCCTGCACAGCTTGGCTGTGACAAGGTTGCAGACGCAGTTGGTGCAATTAACAAATATCCTATGCCTGCAATGATAATTGATATGGGAACAGCCACCACAGTTTCGGTAATTGACAAAAACAAGGAGTACCTTGGGGGACTTATTATTCCGGGAATCCGTATCAGTCAGGAGGCGCTTTCATCATCTACAAGCCAACTGCCACGCATAAGCCTTGAAAAGCCTGAAAAGGTTATCGGCAAAAATACAGTTGACTGTATGAAAAGCGGTGCAATATACGGAACAGCCTCTATGATTGACGGACTTGCAGACAGAATTGAGGAAGAGCTGGGAGAAAAGCTGACTGTTATTATCACAGGGGGAAACTCCGACTCTATTGTATCAGTGTGTAAGAGAAAAATAATTTACGACAGCAATTTACTGCTTGACGGTCTTAACATAATTTATAAGAAAAACAAAAAAGAGTGAGAATATGAAAAACAAAATTTTACAGTTATTAAAGGAAAGTGACGCCTTTGTAAGCGGACAGTATCTGTGTGAAAAATTTAATGTAAGCAGAACTGCTGTTTGGAAAGCAATAAACAGCCTTAAAAACAGCGGATACGAAATTGAGTCCGTCACCAACAAGGGCTACCGACTTGTAAGCTCCCCTGACATAGTTAATGAAACAGAAATAAAAAGCAGGCTTACAACAGCTTTGATAGGCAACGAGGTTATTGTTTTGGAGTCTGTCGGCTCCACAAACGATTATATAAAGGCAAACGCATCTACACTAAAAGACGGCACTGTTGTTACCGCCAGAGAGCAGACAAAGGGCAAGGGCAGACTTGGCAGAGTGTGGAAAAACAAAAAGGATGACGACATCAGCTTTTCCTTCATTTTGCGACCAAATCTTTCGCCGATGGAGGTTTCGGCAATCACACCGCTATGCGGACTTGCAGTTGCAAAGGGATTAAACGAGTACTTTGACTTTGACGCAAAAATCAAATGGCCAAACGATATTATTGTGGGAAGCAAAAAAATCTGCGGAATGCTTACGGAAATGAGCTGTGAATTTGACCGCCTTGAATACCTTGTTGTGGGCATCGGAGTAAATGTAATGAGCAAGGATTTTCCCGAAGAAATTGCCCACAAGGCTACCTCCTGTGCTCTGGAGAGCGAAATAGAAATCAACAAAAATCAGCTTTTGGCTGTTATTCTCAAGGAGATAGAGGACATACTCCTTGGAGGCAACTACCGTTTTAACAGCCAAAATCTTGAAGAATACAAAGCCTACTGTGCCACCCTTGGCAGAAAGGTAACTTTCACACGAAGAGGTGAAAGCGTTGCGGGTGTTGCCACTGACATTAACAACGACGGTGAGCTTGTTGTCACATTACCCGATAACACCACAGAAACCGTCTTTAGCGGAGAAGTCACCGCACAGGGAATTTACTAACACACAATAACTTTTCACAGACTGTCGATTAATTCGGCAGTCTTTTTTTATAAAAAAATCCATATGTTTCATATTAAGTGGGACTTGGGGCATACTGTTAAGGGTGATTGATATGATAGAAAACTTAACAAAATACAACATAAACTTAAAAGCAGAATTCGGCAAAGAAAATATAACAGTTCCCGTTGTTTACAGCGACGATTATATGGGAAACGAAATGCTTGATTTGAACCTTGCAAAGCTGTGCTGTACTCTGTGCTGTTGCAGTTATGATGAAAATATTTTAAAAAATGCCTTTAAGGATGCCGAGTTTACCGATATAAAAGCAATTTATACCACTCCTACAGAAAACACAGCCTCACTTTGCATTGCACGAAAAGGAAAAAATGTGTTTATCGTCATAAGGGGTACTGAGGGTGAGGAATGGTATAACAATTTTCGCACAGGTATTGAGGACACACACCAGGGGTACTACGATACAGTTAATTTTTTGAAGCCCCTGTTAAAGGACTACATTCAGTCCGACTGCCGTCTGCTTTTCACAGGTCATTCCCGTGGGGGAGCTTTATGCAATCTTCTTGCTTCCCAGCTTATAAAATCAGGCAGAAAAAAGGTCTTTGCCTACACCTTTGCCTGTCCTAACATTACCACAAAAGATGAGGTTTACAGCCACAGATTCAAGAATATTCACAACTTTGTGTATGAGGACGACTTCATCACCCATTGTCCTCTCAGAGAATGGGGATATAGCCGTTACGGAAACACAATCCGATTTAAGACAAGTGAAATAAATTACAAAAAACTGAAAAAGGCATTTAAGGAACTTACAAGTGCAGACTTTGTCACCTTTAGGGACTGTGGCGAAGAGGTTGACACCTTTATTGACACATCATTAAGACTTGCCTCAAACCCGTATGAGTACTACAACAAGGGTTATCTTGTTGACGAAAGCTACCTTACCCTGTACGATTACTTTCAAACAATATGTGACATTTTTACTGACAAAAACAGCTTTGATGCCGGAATAACTTTACTTGCCACCAAGCTTTCTGCCTTTGCACCTATCAGCAATTTTCTTGTAAGCGGAATTGACATTCCCTCTTTGATTTCACAGGGAAATGCCGAAAGCTCCTGCGCAATGTTTGCCCACTCCTGTTTAAGCTATCTCTGTCTTTTAAACACCCAAAAAATCAAAGCGCCTTAATATTTTGTGTTGCATCCAAATTACACTTGTCCTGTCATTCTGAGGAGTGAAACGACGAAGAATCTGAAAGGATAGCAGTAGTGCATTAATCGATACTATCAGGTTATAGGAAAGTATGATTTCTCTGACATCGTGGGTGGTAGAGGCAGGGGATTCCTCGACAAGCTCGGATTGACAGGGCGGTGGCTCGGAATAACATATGGGGCGGACTTCTCTTTCTAAAGGCGACCGAGTGTTGTGTCTTTTCGAACACAGCGAGGAATCTCGTTCATTCTGTACTTACTTTTAATTAACAATATTGCTTATTTTCAGTAAAAATCGTAGCAAAATTCAATAATCATTTTTATTTTAGGTCTATTTTTACCAGAAAAACGACTTTTCTTACCAGAAATAAAAATTCTAATTAAAATTATGATATAATGCAGTCAAGAAAAAAACATTATTTTAAGTCCTCTCTTTTGAATATGAGCGATAGGACATATACAATTTATTTTGGCATAAATGGAATTATTTCACCTTCCATTTTTAGAGCCGAGGTGTCATAAGCACCTCGGCTCAAATTTTATACATTGTGATTATATACAAAAAAATTATATATTCATAAAATAATATATTGACATTGTATTTTTGAAGTGATAACATTGTATTAGGATGACTATCTGTGTTGCCACATATAGTTCTGCGGTATTAAAATGTTTTAATTGTTATTTTAAGGAGGAAATTTTATGAAAAAGATTTTTAGTTTTTTACTTGTTATTGCAGTTGTAATGAGCTTTTCAACTGTTATGACAACAGCGTCAGCCACAGATTCCGTCAGTACAAACACCAATATAAATACTTTGGGTTCGTCCGGAAAGGTGTATTTTGAAAAGCCAAGTATGTGGGAAGGCACAACCTTTTATACACATATATGGGAAAGTGAAAATGGAACTGCATTCTTCGGTTGGCAATCTAAAAAAGAAAAAATGACAGAAGAGGACGGCAAGCTTTACTACGACCTTAGCATTTTAAGCGACCCATCTGCTCAACTATCCGGAGGACTTAAGCCCGGTGTAGACTACACAATTATGTTTAGTGACAACCTTAACAACGAAACCTGCGGACTTATGTTCACCACAGAATGTATCGGTGACACTGCCTATGTAACCTCACCTGATATGTCTTATGAGAACACAGAAGATTCTACAAGGCACTCATACCTGATTGCATGGAAAGCAAACGGCAAAAAGTACGGTGTTCCACTTCAGATTACATCAGTAGGCACAATTCAAGGACAATTTGTCACACCTGAAAGAACACCTGCAAAAATCATTAACGACTGGGACAAAAGCTATCCTTCATATCCAAACGAAAAGGCATACAGCCCACAATCCTCTGCAAGAAATCACAAAACAAGACTTGCCGAAATCAAAAAAGAAATCACCAAGATGATTAAAGCAGGACAGATATATTATGTAGGTGGAGGCGTCTTCGAGGGAGATGTTAACCCACCGAAGGAAGACGAACTGGGAGGTTCCTCTATTGTAGGAGGATCCACTAATATGGGAGTATCCATTAATACGGGAGGATCCTCTTCTGTGAGAACATCCCCGTATTTGTATCCAAAAAAGTCTGTAACCATTAAGTCCGGCGCAACAAAGAAAGTTGCAGTAAAAAACGGAAAGGCTAAGTCTTGGTCAACATCAAACAAAAAGGTGGCAACAGTTAAGAACGGAAAGATAACTGCCCTAAATAAGGGAAAGGCTACTGTAACAGCTACACTTACAACAGGCAAAAAGCTCACTTGTAAGGTTACCGTTACAACTGCACCAAAGCTTTCTAAAACTACTGTTAATGTTAAAAAGGGCGAAACTGTAACAGTAAAACTAAGCGGTAAGGTATCGTCAATTAACAACAAATACACAAATACAAAGGTTGCGAAAATCACTTCAAAGACAAATGCCACAAGTCTGAAAATCAAAGGACTTAAAAAGGGAAATACAACCCTGAAAATCAAGGTTAACGGAGTTAAAACCCTTAATCTAAAGGTTAAGGTTAAGTGAAAAGCAACAGATACCAAAGTAAGAGCCAAGAGGAATTAACCTCTTGGCTCATTTTGTGCTTAAATAAATATCTTATTTTCTGTCGTCCATATGCACATACTCTGCTCTTTCGTGAACATTCATATATGCAGGACGGATAATCTTGCTTGGGTTTACAAGCTCCTCAATTCTATGTGCTGACCAACCGCTTACTCTTGCAATAGCAAACAGTGGTGTAAACAGCTTTGTAGGCAAATCCAGCATACTGTAAACAAAACCGCTGTAAAAATCCACATTGGCTGATATTTTTTTGTCGGTCTTTCTTCTCTCCATAATAAGCTCGGCGGCAATTTCTTCAACATTGCAGTAAAGCTGATACTCTGCCTGTCTGCCCTTTTCCTCTGAAAGGGATTTTACAAAGCCCTTGAAAACCCTTGCCCTTGGGTCGGACACAGTATAAATAGCGTGACCCATACCGTAGATAAGTCCTGTTTTGTCAAAAGCCTCTTTGTCAAGAATTTTTGTAAGGTAAGCCCTGATTTGGTCTTTGTCGTTGTAGTCGGTAACATTCTTCTTGATGTGGTTAAACATTTTTACAACCTTAATGTTTGCACCACCGTGCTTTGGTCCCTTAAGTGAGCAAAGTGCCGCTGCAATAGCCGAGTAGGTGTCTGTACCCGAGGAGGTTACAACATGGGTTGTAAATGTGGAGTTGTTACCACCGCCATGCTCTGCGTGAAGCACCAAAGCCATATCAAGGAGCTTTGCCTCTAGCTTTGTGTACTGGCAGTCGGGACGGAGCATATACAGAATATTCTCCGCTGTGGAAAGTCCTATCTGTGGAGAATGAATGAACAAGCTCTGCTTGTTGTGGAAGTAGTTAAATGCCTGATAGCTGTAAACCGCCAAAACAGGTAAAATCGCAATTAACTGCAAGCATTGACGGAGAACATTCGGCACAGAGGTATCCTCTGCCTTTTCGTCATAGCTGTAAAGTGTCAAAACTTCCTTTGAAAGAGCGTTCATAATATTTCTTGAAGGCGCCTTCATAATAATGTCACGAACAAATGAGTCAGGCAAGGTTCTGTAATAGCTTAAAAGATTGCTAAACTTGTCAAACTGCTCTCTGTTTGGCAGTTCACCTGTTAAAAGAAGATATGTTACCTCCTCAAAGCCGTAATGCTCGTCGTGGATAAAGCCCTTTACCAAATCCTCTATGCTGTATCCTCTGTAAAACAGCTTACCGGGAATAGAAATTCTCTTGCCGTCCTTGTGTGTTACCGAGGTAACCTCGGATATTTCGGTAAGTCCTGTTAAAACACCTTTTCCGTCTGCATCACGCAAACCTCTCTTAACCTCGTATTTTGTGTAAAACTCCGGGTCAATATATCCGTTTTTGCAACAGAGCTGGCTAAGCTCAACAATTTCAGGTGTTAGGTCGCTGTATCTTTTCATTAAATCACTTCCTCAAATGGTATATTGGGGTTTTCTTTCGTTAAAATAATAGCGATATTATAACACAAAACATAAGCTTTGGCAATATACAAAAATTTGTATAATATATATTTCCGCCTAAAAATTAAAACAGGCGTCCGCCATTTGGACGCCTTTGTCTTATGTATGTGATATTTATTTTTCATTATTTGTCAATAGATTAATCCATTGATGTAATAATGTCGTCTGCTGTTTTTCCCGGTGGAATCATTGGCAAAACATTTTCGTCAGGACTGATTACACAGTCAACCACAACAGGCTCGTTCATATCGTAAGCTGTCTTTAGTACAGAGGAAATTTCCTCAGGCTTTGTAATTCTCATCCCCTTAAGTCCGTAGCCCCTTGCAACCTCTGCAAAGTCAGTAGCACGGTGCGGGTCTGTCTGTGAAAAATGGCTGTTGTAAAACAGCTTTTGCCACTGGCGAACCATACCAAGCACAGAGTTGTTCATAACAACTACTACAACAGGAATATTGTAGGACTTAAGTGTCACAAGCTCGTTGATGTTCATATGGAATGAACCGTCTCCTGTTACAAGGAAAACCCTCTTGTCCTTGTTAGCCATACTTGCACCAATGGACGCACCAAGACCAAAGCCCATTGTGCCAAGTCCGCCTGATGTGAGGAATGTGCGAGGAGTGAAAAATTCTGTCCTCTGTGCAACCCACATTTGATGCTGTCCAACATCGGTTGCCACAATGTCATCCCTCTTTTTAATATCATTAATTGCGTCCAAAATCTGATACGGATGGCAGTAACCGTCCTTGTTAACACCGCTTATGGTAACCTTCTTTTTCCAGTCTGTTATCTCCTTAATCCAAGAGCTGTTGTCCTTTTGCTGTGTGCCGTCACACAGCTTTGCAAGTGTGTCCTTCAGGTCGCCCACAATCCAGTTGTCAACCTTAACATTCTTTTGGATTTCATTTTCGTCAATATCCATATGGATAATCTTTGCCTGCTGACCGAACTTTTCTCTGTCACCTGCAACTCGGTCGGAGAACCTTGCACCACAGGCGATAATCAGGTCGGCATTGTCGGTAGCCTTGCCTGTTTCATATCCGCCGTGCATACCGATATTTCCTACAAAGAGAGGGTGGTCGGCAGGCATACAGCCAAGTCCCATAAGTGAACAGCAAACAGGTGCGTCAATAAGCTCTGCAAACTTTACAAATTCCTCACTTGCGTTTGCGGAGATTATTCCACCGCCGGCATAGATAATAGGTCTTTTTGACTCGCTGATAAACTGCTGTGCCTCTTTGATTACACTGTCCTTAACATCACAGCTGTTCTTAACCTGAACCTTATCCTGCCTTGTGTATTCACACTTCATTGCAGTTATGTCCTTTGGAACATCAATGAGAACAGGACCCTTTCTTCCGCTTTGAGCTATTTCAAAAGCCTTGCGGATTGTGGGAGCCAAGTCCTCCATCTCCATAACAAGGAAAGATGCTTTTGTAATGGGCTTTACAACATTGACAATGTCAACCTCCTGAAAGGCATCTCTGCCAAGCAAATCCCTTTGAACATTACCGCAGATTGCAACTACGGGAATAGAGTCGATATTTGCTGTTGCAAGTCCTGTAACAAGGTTTGTAGCTCCGGGGCCTGAGGTTGAGAACACAACACCAACCTTGCCTGTTGAACGGGCATATCCGTCTGCGGCGTGGGATGCCCCCTGCTCGTGAGCAGTAAGGATATGTGTGATTTTATCCCTGTATTTATAGAGAGCATCGTATGTATTCAGTGCGGCTCCTCCCGGATAACCAAACACCGTGTCAACTCCCTGTTCAAGCAAACATTCACAAATAATATCTGCACCTGTAAGTAACATAATTCCCCATCCTTCTTTCAAAATATTTCTTCTACACATAAAAATAAAAAACTCCGCCTCTGTAAGAGACGAAGCAAACACCCCGTGGTACCACTCTAATTCGCTGTTCATACTAATACCTAATAGAAAGCAGACTAATATTTGCGAGGATAATTTTCGCAGGACAAGGCGGAGGACGCCGCAAGGCTGACGCCTTGCAAGGACGACAACGCAGTACTGCGGAAATTAGACCGCAAAGATTGTCTGATTTATGTTAGGGATTAGTATCAAAATACAGCCTTATTATACATCAGGAAAATCCGAATGTTGTCCCGATAACGCAGGACAGGCGTAACAGCTTAATTGCCAAGGCTTTAGGCTGTTAAGCTAACGGGCTACTTTCAAATGCCTGTACTACTGCCTTGCACCACCCGACAGCTCTCTGAAAATACCACAGCAATCTACTTCTCCCGATCAACGCTTTTTCTCTTTATAATTTTCGTGTTTTTCGGAAAATGACCTTGATTTTCCTTGTAATATTTTACTTTATATTTATCAACTTGTCAAGTCGTTTTAAATTATATATAATAGAAGTGTATATACTACTGTACAGGAGAAACCGATGACTCAAAAATTACCTAAAAACGCCAAAAAGGTGTGGAGAACAAGGGAAGCCTTGATTTTTCTTTTGATTTCCTTTATCTGTGGCGGAATATATGTGTTTTCACCAACAATTGCCCTTATAGTTGAGGGAGTTAACTTAATTGCATTTCTGTTTATCATTTTTGTGGCAGTTCCCTATGTTTATTATGCCACAACCCTTGAAGTGAGGAAAGACGGAATTACAATCACAAAGGGTGTAATTTTCAGAAAAAGGATGAACATACTGGCTAAAAAAATACAGTATGTTGAGCTGATACAAACCCCTGTGCAAAGGCTTTTTAAGGTTTACACCGTAGCCTTTCACACAGCAGGAGCAACGGTTTTTGTCAGTCAGGTTGACGCCGATATGGGGCATCATTTCAGGGCTTACAAGGAGTAGTTTTCACCTTTTATTAGGGAAACACTGAATAAATCACTTTACACATCTTGTTTGCATATTTTCCGCCGGTTTGCCCAAAAAATACTCGCCATACGTCAGTATTCCTGCGTTTTTTTGAACAAACCGACAAAAAATCTGACGGCACAATCTGTGCAAATGATTTAATCAGTGTTTCCTTAGTTTGGGAAAGGAGGACAAAATGAAAAAACGAAACAGAAGATTATACAAAAAAGCTCATTTTTATACCTTTCTGAACTACTGCTCTCATTTTGCGCCCTTGCTCCTTTTCCCCCTTTTGCAAAATCTACTCTTTAACCCTACATCCCTCTTGGCTATAATAACAAACTACGGTCTTTCCATACTTTGCGTTATCCTACTGTTTATCGCAATTTGGCTTGAGTACAGAAGTATTTTGTATGTGGAAAAGGACAACAGCGTTTACACCAAAAAAGGATTTTTCTTCAAAAAAAGGGCGGATATTCCCTACGACTGTATTCAGTCTGTGTATATTCAAAAAAATCTTTTCACCAGACTTTTCTTTGGTGCAAGGCAATACTTTATCAACACTCCCGGCTCATACACAGCCAACGGCGACTATGCAATTTACCTTAGAAAGCGAAATTCCCTTGAGCTTACAAAGGCGATTTTTGAAAAGCAGGAAAAGAGCATAAAATATCACGGAGGATTTTTGCGGATAATACTTATGTCGGCAACTTGGAGCAACGCCCTTACAGGACTTTTGATGTTTGCACCTGTACTGTACAAAACCTCCGGCACCGCCAGAGATTATCTAAAGGAATACTTCCTCACCAAAATGGATATTTCCAACTACATCATCAAAATCGGTGTACCTCCTGCACTTACGGGACTTGCCACCTTGCTCCTTGCAAGCTGGGTACTTGCATATATAATCCAGCTTTCTCAATACTCATTTTTCACAACGGAAATTTCCCATAATGTTATTCACATCAGCCGAGGCTTCCCCAACAGGACGGAATTTTTCACCTCAACCGACAAGCTGAATGCAATCCAAATCAAGCAAAGCGTACTTATGCTTATCCTTAACCTAAAAAGCGTTTATATCAGGACAATAGGCGCCGGAGTGCAAAAGGGCGACAAGAGCATACTTATCCCCGCCGACAGGGACGAGGGAATCGACAAAATTTTGAGCCACATAACTTCTCTGCCTAAAAAAGAAAACTATAAAATACGACCTACAAAAACTGAATTTATGTCTTATCTGTGGTTTCCCTTTTACTCCATACTGGGCACAGTTGCCACAATGCTACTCTTAAACCATTTTGGATATTTCGGGGAAATAGTGAAAGTACCTCTGTTCGTTTTACTGTCCATATTCATCTATTGGTTATTCTTCAGAATTTACGCCTACACAAAAAGCTCAATAACAATTTGCGACAAGGCGGTTAGGATTGACTACTTCTACCGCCTTAACATAACAAGGACATACATCCCCTACGACAAAATCCAGTATGTAAATGTATATCAAAGCCCATTTCAGCGAATGTACAAAACAGCCCACATAAAAATTTATATCTACTCAAACAAAAGGCAGTACTACAAAATAAAATACCTGAAATACAACAAGGTAATGGAGGCTGTGGACTTAATCGAAACAAAGCTGAAATACGACTATGTTTCAAAGCATAGTTAATTAAATGAGATTTTTTTCAAGTGCAGAATTAAATAAAATTAAATAACAAACAAAAACCCATTAATCTGCGGTTTTTCGGAAATCTTAGGCACATCTTTCGATGTGCCTTTTCCCTATTGACAGGAAGGAAAATATGTGGTAACATCAATACATAGATATTCTATGTATATATTTCCGAGGTATAGGGGTACATTATGGACAATAGGTTTATTAATGAGGTTTGCGGTACAATAAAAGACAAAAACGCAAAGGAGCAAATCAGGGCGGAGCTTGAAAGCCACCTAAGTGAAAAAATTGATTATTATGTGGAAATCGGCTACACAGAGGATGAAGCGGAAAGAAAGGCAACAGAGGATATGGGTAGTGCTGAGGATATTTCCATCACCCTTAACTCACTACACAGTCCAAAGTGGTACAAGGATGCAAAGACTGTGGTTGTTTTTGTAGCTACAATACTATTTATCATAGCAAGGATTATTATTGATTTAACAGATTACCACATAAGCTTTATGTATGGTGCAGAACAATATTCGGTAGACCACAACATTGTTTACGATTTCATTGCAACAGGGATTTTTATTCTAATTTGTTTAGGTATCCACATTGCAAGAAAGGACAAAAACTTTAGGATAGCAATACTTCTTTTCCCTTGTGTATCATTTTTGTTATCAGGTAATTTATTATTTCCTTTCCTGTATTCATACATAACTATAATAGGCAGAGGTTTAGGATATTACACAGACAATATTTTCACCCATTCCATAGTACCGTCAGAATTAAAGGGTTACTATGAAATCACCCAGCGGATAGCCTTTAGTTTATTACTTATCTACTTAATATTTGTTTACATAGGAATACACCGCCACCAGCGAATGAAGGTGACAAAGAATTTTTGGAAACCTTTTAAGATAATTGAAAAGGCAGTTGCCGTTATCCTTGCAGTTAACCTTGTAATAATGGTAGGAGCAACATCCTTTGCATATTTGAGAATTGATGATACAATAAGTGAGAATGAAAGATTAAGGGAAAATGCCTTTGACCTTGTAACACAGGAAAAGTATCATAACAAATCAAAAGAGGAGTTAGCAGAAATCCTTACTGCTAACGGTTACGAGGAAGGAAAAACAATAACATTTGAAAATACCGACACTTATGTTTACAACAATCAGGATATTTCTGTTGTCTTTCTTGAGGATAAAGGAAAGATTAATTACCTATCCTATTCAATAAATACCCTTGATGACCTGCTAATTGACAACGGCAGAGGGCTTAACATTGAAGATTTAGACAAATTCAAAAAAGGTATGTACCAAGATGTGCAGAGTGGTGAAAATCAATCATTTACAATTTGGTGGAAAGAATCAAACAGTACAACCATTGATGAATTTTTACAGTATGACCTTGCCCTGAAATGCCAATCGTCAACACTTGTATTTGGAAATGACGGCAACCACAACAAGGATGAAGCAAACTACACCTTTCATTTCAGAATTAACAACAGTGACGAGTATAGTTCTGTTCAGCTGAATTTCCAAAACAACCGATTATCAACTATGGTGTTATGGTCAGCAGATGCAGAAACAGAGGATAACACAGGAAATCGAGCATTTGCATACGAAATAGAAAGTTAAGGAGGATTACTATGAAAGTCAGTAAAGAGTTAATAAAAGGAAGTACATCTATGCTGGTAATGAGTGTACTGAAAAACAAGGATTTATACGGATATAAAATTATAAAGGAAATTGAAACCTTAAGCGACAATGTGTTTTCCCTTAAGGAGGGCACTCTGTACCCCATACTCCACGCACTTGAAAAGGAAAACCTCCTTGAAAGCTACTGGGACGACACCGATGGCAGAAAGAAAAAATACTACCACCTCACCAACAAGGGGCAAAAGCAGATTATGGAGAAAAAGGAAGAATGGCAGGTATTTCAGAAATCTGTCAACAAGGTTTTGGACTTTTCAATGGGATAAAAATCGGGCAAAAAAATGGGCTATCGCAAACCAAGGGAAACACTGAATAAATCATTTGCACAGATTGTGCAGACAGATTTTTTGTCAGTTTGTTCAAAAAACCGCAGGAATACTGACGTATTGCGAGGATTTTTTGGGCAAACCGGCGGAAAATATGCAAACAAGATGTGTAAATTGATTTAATCAGTGTTTCCCAAGTTTTGCGGTAGCCTTTTTCCTTTAGTTTCTTTGCTTATTTAAGAAATTCCTTCATAACCTTAATTGAATTTTCGGCGGCTGTGTAGCGGAATTTTTCAAAATCTACAAACTCATTGTTATTAAAGTCGTCGCTGATTGAACGAAGTACTGCATAGGGCACCTTGTTGCGGTAGCACACATGCCCCACAGCACCGCCCTCCATTTCACAGCACAATGCTCCAAACTCATCTGCGATTGCCTTTCTTCTGTCAATGCTTGCAACAAATGTGTCACCTGTTGCTACTCTGCCAAGCACAGCCTTTACTTCCTTTAGTACCTCACAGCATTTTAGGAGCTTTTCGTATGTAATCTTGTCAGCAGGTATATCAATCCTCTTTTCGTCTGTGTACCAGATTTCTCCCCTTGGGTCGCCCATTTCTGTACCGTCCATATCATGCTGAACACAGTCCTTTGATATTACAATGTCACCGATTTTTAAATCCTTGCTAAGACTTCCGGCAATTCCCGAATTAATAATAACATCAGGACTATAATAATCAATCATTATCTGCGTTCCTATGGCGGCGTTAACCTTGCCTATTCCGCACTCCAAAAGCACAACCTCACGGCTGTTGATTTCACCCTTAAAAAAGTCAAGACCGGCAACAGTTTTTTTCTCCGTATTAGTCATAACTTCCTTTAGTCCGTCAACCTCAATTTTTAAAGCACAAATTATTCCTGTCATTTTTATCACTTTTATCACTCCAAATTATCTGTTTCGTACATTATTACTGATAGTGCCACAAGTGGGGCTGTTTCTGCCCTTAAAATTCTTTTGCCAAGGGTAGCCTTTCGACCTCCGTTTTTCAGCACCAAATCAACCTCGTCACTGCTGAAACCGCCCTCACTGCCGATGAAGATGCTGATTTCCTTTGGCTTGTCCGTAAGTATATCCCTTACACTTTCTCCGCCAAGCTCGTAAAAGATAACCTTTTCGCCCTTTGCGTTTTCCACACCCTTTTCAAAGGACAACGCATCACTAACCTTTGGTACAATTCCTCTGCCACTTTGCATAGCCGCCTGTTTGGCGATTTTTTGCCACCTTAAAAGCTTTTTGCTCAAGGATTTTTGGTCGGGACGGCTGACGCACCGTGAGGAAATCACAGGTACAATCTGTGTCACTCCTATTTCCACAGCCTTTTGAATGATAAATTCCATCTTGTCCCCTTTGGGTAGTGCCTGATACAAAGTAACCTTAACACTTGGCTCCGCCTGGCTTTGCTCACTTGACAAAATGCTGACCTCTACAAAGTCCCCCTCAACCTTATGGACAACGCAGTTGTGAACAGTTCCGCTTGGTGAACACAGAGTAAGGCTCTCACCCTCCTTCATTCTAAGGCTTTTGGCAATATGACGACCGTCCTCACCGAAAAGGCTGTATTCCTTTGACTCAATTTCTTCATCAACAAAAAAATGTGGCATAGCTTTTCTCCTTTTTCCCTATAATAAATAATATATCAAAAGTAAAGTGTAATTGCAACAAGTCAAAAAATTTGATAATATTATTTTGAGGTGACTAACTAATATGACATATTTAATCACAGACAAGGATTATTATGAAAGAACACAGGGCATTGATACCAAGGGCATTGAAGAAAGCCTTGTGCATCTACTGTACGAAAAGCATATGAAAATCGCCACAGCAGAGAGCTGTACCGGGGGTATGATTTCACAGCGTATTACAAATGTAAGCGGTGCAAGTAATGTTTTCGACTGCGGAATATGCTCCTATGCTAACATTATTAAGGAAAAACTCCTTGGGGTATCAAACAAAATCCTAAGCGCCTACGGTGCGGTCAGCAAGGAAACTGCCACACAGATGTGTCAGGGGATAATGAAGGTTGCCTACTCCGACATTGGACTGTCAACAACAGGAATAGCCGGACCAACGGGAGGCACAAAAGACAAGCCTGTTGGTCTGGTGTTTATTGGAATTGCCACAAAAACTCACACCACAATATGTAGAGCCGAATTTTGCCGCTATGCACAACACTCAAGGGATGAGGTAAGAACAATGGCAACTAATCTTGCTATGCTACTTGCAACAGAGGAATTATCCCAACTTTAAGGAACCACCGAATAATAGAAAATACTTGATTTTTGTCAGGTTTTATGGTAATATTCTTATTGATAATTTTTACCACAGATGCGGGGGTAAAAAGGCAGTTTTTTAAGAACCGTATCAGTGCTATGTATTTATTACAATGCATTACAACTTTATATATTAGAACGGAGTTGACTTTATGGCAAGAGAAGCCGGCATTTTGATGCCAATCACCAGTTTACCTTCTCCTTACGGAATCGGTACTCTGGGAAAAGAAGCCCGTGAGTTTGCAGATTTCCTAAAGAAGGCCGGTCAAAAGATTTGGCAGATTCTTCCCGTTGGACCTACAAGCTACGGTGACTCACCTTACCAATCCTTCTCCACCTTTGCAGGTAACCCTTATATGATTGACCTTGACACTCTCAAGGACGAGGGTCTGCTGACACAGGAGGATATTGACAAGGGATACTGGGGTGACTCAGAGTTTGAAATTGACTATGCTACAATCTATTATTACAGATTTGATGTTCTCAGAGTAGCCTTTGAAAATTTCAAGAAAAATTGCGACAGAAAACCTTTTACTTCTTTCAAGAGAAAGAACAGCAAGTGGCTTAAGAACTATGCCCTCTATATGGCTGTAAAGCAAAGCTTTGATATGAAGGCTTGGACAGAGTGGCCTGATGAAGAGATTAAACTCAGAGAGCCTGAGGCTGTTAAGAAATACGAAAGAAAGTTTAAGGACGAAATCGACTTCTGGAGCTTCCTACAGTACAAATTCTACGAGCAGTGGGAATCCTTCAGAGAATATGTAAACGGTCTGGGTATTAAAATCCTGGGCGATATGCCTATTTATGTTGCTATGGACTCCGCAGATACTTGGGCAAATCCTGAAATTTTCTGGTTTGATGAAGAAAACAACCCTGTTTGCGTTGCCGGTTGTCCGCCGGACTACTTCTCCGCAACAGGTCAGCTTTGGGGCAATCCTCTTTATGACTGGGATTATCTGAAAGAAACAGATTATGAATGGTGGTTTAACCGCATAGCCTCAGCTGCAAAGCTCTTTGATATTTTGAGAATTGACCATTTTAGAGCTTTTGATACTTACTATGCCATTCCTTATCCTGCCGAAAATGCTATCGGCGGCGATTGGTACGACGGTCCGGGCATTGAGTTCTTTGAAATGATGAAGGAACAGCTTGGTGACCTTCCCATTGTTGCTGAAGATTTAGGCGACCTTTTTGACAGCGTAAAGGAACTCCTTGAGGATACCGGTTACCCTGGAATGAAGGTTTTGGAGTTTGCTTTTGATAGTGGCGAGGCTAACGATTATCTCCCACATCACTACACAGAAAACTGTGTTGTTTACACCGGCACCCACGACAACGACACCCTTATGGGTTGGATGGCCCAGGCAAAACCTGAGGATGTTGCCTATGCAAAGAGCTACTGCAACATCGGTGATGAAGAGGGCTTTAACTGGGGCATCATCAGAACAGCCTATAATAGTGTGGCTGACACAGCTATCATTCAGATGCAGGATATTCTCGGCCTTGGTACAGAGGCAAGAATGAATGTTCCGTCCACACTTGGCGGTAACTGGGTTTGGAGAATTGACGGCACAATGTTAACTGACGAACTGGCAAACCGCCTTAAGGAAATGGTAATCAGCAGTTCAAGACTGGAGGAAAATTAAAATGAGCATTATTGAAAATCTTGAATTAACCGCAAAGAACGACTACTGTAAAACCCTTAAAGAGCTTTCTCCTGCAGAGCTTCACCTTTGCCTTGGTAAAGCTATGATGGGCGAAATCGCTCCTGAATGGGAAAAGTGCAAGAAGAAGCACGCTTCCAAGAGAAGAGCATACTACTTCTCCGCAGAGTTCCTTATGGGTAGAATGATGTACAACAACCTTTACTGTATGGGTATTCTTGACACAACAAAGAAGCTCCTTAAGTCAAAGGGCATTGACATCAATGTATTTGAAGATATTGACGACGCAGCCTTGGGTAACGGCGGTCTTGGCAGACTTGCAGCTTGCTTCCTTGATTCTGCAGCTACACAGGAGGTTCCTCTTGACGGTTACGGAATTCGCTACAAGTACGGTCTTTTTAAACAGCTTATCGAGGATGGTTATCAGGTAGAAATCGCTGACAACTGGCAGAGATTTGAAGACCCATGGTGCATTCGCCGTGAGGAAGACGCTGTTGAGGTTCACTTCCAGGGTCAGACAGTTAAGGCTGTTCCTTATGATATGGCTGTTATCGGCTACGGTGGAAAGAGCATCAACACTCTCCGTCTATGGCAGGCAGAGGCTGTTGAGGAATTTGACTTCCTGGCTTTCAATGCTTCCCACTATGACGAGGCTGTTAAGGCTAAGAACGACGCCGAGAACATTTCTCAGGTACTTTATCCAAACGACAACACTCACGAGGGTAAGCTCCTCCGTCTTAAGCAGCAGTACTTCTTCTGCTCCGCTTCACTTCAGGACATCATCAAGAGATACAAGGCAAAGTACGGCAACGACTTCAGCAAGTTTGCTGACCACGCAGCTATTCAGCTTAACGATACTCACCCTGTTATCTCTATCCCAGAGCTTATCAGACTTCTCGGTCTTGAGGGCGTAAGCTTTGATGAAGCACTTAAGATTGCACAGAAGACATTTGCTTATACAAACCACACAGTACTTGGCGAAGCTCTTGAAAAGTGGAACAAGAACCTCATCAGAGAAATTCTCCCTGAGATTCTTACAATTATCGAGAGAATCGCTATTCACGAATACAACGATATGCACGCAAAGGGTGTCAGCGACGCACAGTTTGGCAAGAAGATGGCTATCATTGACGGCGACCTTGTTCATATGGCAAGACTTGCTTGTTATGTTGGCTCCTATGTTAACGGTGTTGCTTGGATTCATACTGAAATCCTCAAGGACGATGTTCTCAAGGAATGGTATGAGCTTTATCCTGAAAGATTCCAGAACAAGACAAACGGTATCACACAGAGAAGATGGCTTGGTCTTTGCAACCCTGAACTTGCCGAATTCATCACAGAAAGAGTTGGCGACGGTTGGTTAAAGGACCTCTCTCTCCTCAAGGGTCTTGAAGAGAATCTTGACGCTAAGACAGTTCGTGCATTCAACACAATTAAGAAGAAGAAAAAGACTCAGCTTGCAAAGTACATCAAGGAAACAGAGGGTGTTGACATTGACCCATCCTTCATCTTTGATATTCAGGTTAAAAGACTTCACGAATACAAGAGACAGCTCCTCAACGCTTTCTCTATCCTTATGATTTACAACAAGCTCAAGAAGGGCGAGCTTAAGAACTGGCAGCCAACAGCATTTATCTTTGGCGCAAAGGCTGCTCCGGGCTACGCAAGAGCAAAGGCTATCATCAAGTTCATCAACGAAATTGCAAAGCTTGTTAACAACGACCCTGATACAAAGGATAAGCTTATGGTTCACTTTGTTCAGAACTATAATGTTTCCTATGCTGAAAAGATTGTTGTTGCCGCTGATGTTTCAGAGCAGATTTCCACAGCAGGTACAGAGGCATCCGGTACAGGTAATATGAAGTTTATGCTTAACGGCGCTGTAACTCTTGGTACTTACGACGGTGCTAATGTTGAGATTGCTCAGCAGGCAGGCATTGAAAACGAGTACATCTTCGGCGCAAGAGTTGAAGAGATTGATAAGCTCAAGGCTGAAAAGAGCTACAACCCAAGAGAAATCTACGACAACGACCCTGAAATCAAGGCTGTTCTTGACACACTTGTTGACGGAACATTCTCTGACGGCGGCGCTATCGGCGAGGGTTCATTTGCAGAGCTTTACACAGGTATCCTCAACGGTACTTCATGGCACGACCCTGACCACTACTTCCTGCTCCTCGACCTTAAGGACTATGTTGACACAAAGATTCAGTGCAACAAGGACTATCAGGACAGAACAGCATTCGGCAAGAAGTGCTTAATGAACATTGCAAACGCAGGTATGTTCTCATCAGACAGAACAATCCTCCAGTACGCAAAGGATCTCTGGCACGTAAAGTAATTTAAACTTAATAATTTAGGTTGTCAGTAGGACAGCATACAAAAGTCGGGTACTTCAAAAGAATTACCCGACTTGTTTTTATCTATGGAAACACTGATTAAATCATTTGCACAGAAAGGCTGTCAGATTTTTTATCGGTATGTTCAAAAAACCGCAGTAATACCGGCGTATTCGAGGTTTTTTGGGCATACCGGCAGAAAATATGCAAGAAAGATGTGTAAAGTGATTTATTCAGTGTTTTCTAATAATTATATTGTTTACAAAATAACTAAAACTACACACTTTAGCTCACTAATATTGGCACTTGCGATACTTGAACTTAATATGTAAAAATGATAAAATTATAATGTGATATTTTAGGGTGTAGCAGAAAATCTACTACACCAAATGATTTTGAAAGGAATGACTGCAATGGGTATGACTATGACTCAGAAAATTCTTGCGGCACACGCAGGACTGCCTGAGGTTAAAGCGGGACAGCTTATTGAGGCAAATTTGGATTTGGTACTTGGCAATGATGTTACCTGTCCTGTTGCTATAAATGTTTTTGAAGAAAACGGTGCTGACTCCGTATTTGACAACACAAAAATTGCAATGATTATGGATCACTTCACCCCTAACAAGGATATTAAAGCCGCTGAACAGGTGAAGATTTCCCGTCAGTTTGCTGACAAATATGATATTAAGAATTATCGTGATGTAGGTCAGATGGGCATTGAACACGCACTTCTGCCTGAAATCGGACTTGTAGGTCCCGGTTCTCTGTGCATAGGTGCTGACTCCCACACCTGTACATACGGCGCTCTGGGTGCTTTTTCAACAGGCGTCGGCTCAACAGATATGTGTGCCGGTATGATTTCCGGCAAGGCTTGGTTTAAGGTGCCTTCCGCTATTAAGTTTGAGCTTGTGGGCAAACCACAGGGCTATGTCAGCGGTAAGGATGTTATCCTGCACATTATCGGTATGATTGGCGTTGACGGCGCTCTCTACAAATCAATGGAATTTTGCGGTGAGGGCATTAAATATCTTAATATGGACGACAGACTTTGCATTGCCAATATGGCTATTGAGGCAGGGGGCAAAAACGGCATTTTCCCTGTTGACGATATTACAAGGGAATACTGCAACGGCCGTTTTCAGGGTGAGCCTGTGGAATATACAGCAGACGAGGACGCACAGTATGACGAAACATATGTAATCGACCTTTCCACACTTCGCCCCACAGTTGCTTTCCCACATCTTCCTGAAAATACAAGAACAGTTGATGAAATCGGCGAAACAGAGGTTAAAATCGACCAGTGCGTTATCGGCTCCTGTACAAACGGCAGACTTTCCGACCTGAGAGCCGCCGCAAAGGTGCTAAAGGGCAAAAAGATTGCAAAGGGCGTAAGATGTATCATCTTCCCCGGCACACAGCAGATTTGGAAGGACGCAATGCACGAGGGACTGTTTGACATATTCATTGATGCCGGTGCTGTTGTTTCAACTCCTACCTGTGGACCTTGTCTTGGCGGTCATATGGGTATTTTGGCAGCCGGTGAAAAGGCAATTTCCACAACAAACAGAAACTTTGTAGGCAGAATGGGTCACATTGACAGCGAGGTTTACCTTGCATCCCCTGCGGTTGCTGCGGCATCTGCTGTTAAGGGCTACATCACAGACCCTGAAAAGCTTTGATAAGGAGGAAACATAATGAATGCACATGGCGTAGTACATAAATACGGAGATAATGTTGACACAGATGTTATCATCCCTGCAAGATACCTTAACACATCCTCTCACAGCGAGCTTGCCGCCCACTGTATGGAGGACATTGACAAGGACTTTGTTAAAAATGTAAAGAAGGGCGACATTATTGTAGCCGAAAAGAACTTTGGCTGCGGTTCTTCCCGTGAACACGCACCAATCGCAATTAAGGCGTCAGGCGTAAGCTGTGTTATTGCCTCAACCTTTGCAAGAATTTTCTACAGAAATGCTATTAACATAGGTTTGCCGATTCTTGAATGTGACGAGGCAGCCAAGGAGATTAAGTCAGGGGACACAGTTTCCGTAAACTTTGACACAGGTGTTATCACAGACGAAACAACAGGCAAAACCTATCAGGCAGAGCCATTCCCTGAGTTTATCCAAAACATTATCTCAAAGGGCGGATTAATCAACTCGATACTTAATAAATAATTTTTTATTTTTTGGAGGACAGAATATGAAAAGGATAACAAGCGTTATAGTTATTGCGGCAGTTGTACTTTCTTCTTTGGTCTTTGCAACAGGTTGCAGCAAAAAGCAGGAAGTTGACCTTTCCAAGTATTTATCCTACGAAGGCTTCAGCGGTTTTGCTACACTAAAGGAAAAGCCTGAGGTTGAGGATTACGAAACAAAGTATGACGACCTTAAGGAAAAGAGAAAAGAGGCAAGACTTGACGACGACGACAGCAAATATGATGAATACACCGAGGAAATGAGGTCTTTAAAATACCTTAACAAAGCCCTCGATTGCGTTGAGTTTAAGCTGGTTAAGGGTAAAAACGGCAGCCTTTCAAACGGTGATACCATCAAGGTTAAGGCAAGATATAACGAGGATAAGATTGATAAGTATGATGTAGAATTTGTTGCTGACGAATTTGAAACAAAGGTAAAGGGTCTTGAGGAAAAGAAAGCTGTTGACCCATTTGACAGTTCCGAGGTCACAATCACTTTCAGCGGTCTTGACGGCGAAGGTAGGATTGATGTAGAGGAAAAGGATGACGACAGCGACTACACAATTTACTACTCCGCCAACCCAAGCTATGACCTTAAAAACGGCGACAAGGTAACTGTTACAGCATCACTTTACAGCGAGGACTACATCCTCAAAGGCAGTGAAGACGGCGAAGAGGTAACAAAAGAATTTACAGTTGAGGGCTTGGGAGAAATTCCTAAGACAATCGACAGCAGTATCGACAACACCGTTCCCACAGAGGCAATCCTTGAGGAACTGAATGAGGACTATGAAATTGAAGTAGGCGAAGAGGGAAAAGGCTACAACTTTGGCATAGAGGCTGACGATTTTCACTTTGCCGAATTTAAGATTAACAAGATATCCGACTTTAAGCTTGTAAAAACTCTTTACGGATACAACCCTGATTATTACAGCAAGTCTGCCTGTGCATACGGACAGATTTACTCCCGTACATACACTGTAAAGATAATTGAACCGGAATTCGGCTCAAAGAAGGTTAAAAAGGGTGCAGTAAAGAATGTTACAGCCTACTATATGGGATACATCTCCGGCGGCGAACTAATGGTTTCTGACAACAAGCTTGTCAAGATTAACAGTGACTACGATTTGTATTGCACTACCTCATCAAGAGAAAATGTAAAGGACGCTGTGGATTCCTTTAAGAATATCTACGGTTCCAATTACACCGTTACTGAGGTCAAGTAATTATCACAAACCAAAATTAAAGCTCCCCAAAACGGGGAGCTTTTTTACTGCTGAAATTCTTATCACTTTATTAAACTTTCAACCTGTTCTACTGTTGTTTCGTCAGCGTAACCGTTAACGAATGTGTTAAAGGCACTTGCAAATTCTTCACCGTAAAGGTAAACCTTGTCGTCAATGAGGTAAACATAAAAGATGTTATTGTCAACACCCTTGTTAATCAGTTCAAAGCAGTAGACCTTGTCAGCCTTGGATGTGTCCTCTTTGTCCTTCTTTTTGTCGCTGATAACGCTGTCGCTGTGAATCATATCGTTAATAATCTGAATTTTATCACTATCGTTCCACTTAACAGTTGCAATTATTGCACCCTTTTTTTCCCCTGTTCCGTCATAGATATATGCCGCAGGGTTTGATGATGCAGTTGATGTATTGGCAATTGCTGATGTTGAAGAGGGTTGAGTCACCACAACAGTACCGTTATTTGTAGTTTCTTTATTGCCGCCTGAACTGTCACATCCCGCAAGGCAGGCTAAAAGCAATAAAGCTATAACAATGGGTATTATTCTTTTCATTTTCGTCTTCCTTTTCTCTATAATAATTTTGAATTATTATAACATAAAAATGTGAATTATAGTTGAATAATAGGAAATTTTTTTGAATATTTTATGTTATAATCATAAACCGCACCGCTATGTCGTTCTGAGCTTGCCGGAGAATCTGAAAGGATAGCAGTAGTGCCTTAACCGATACTAATAGGTTAGATGAAATTATGGGCTGAACAAAGACTCCATCGGATGAGGGAGCTGTCGGCTCTGCCGACTGAGGGAGCGAAAAAGTAGTCAATATATCTTGCTTTGTCTTTAGATTGAAAAGTATGAGTCAGAACAATGAACCATACTATCCTCTAAAGACAAAATGAGCAAAAGAGGAAAGTTTTTCCCTCCTTCCACCGCAAGCGGTCCCCCTCCCTCCTCTGATGGAGGCTGTTTGTACTAAAACTGCCTACTCCCATTATTGTTTTTTGAATAACAGGTCGGTTGCCCTAATGATAAAAGGGAGTGCTTGACTCCCTTTTTAGCTCTATCGTATTTTAATGATTTACGGCAAACAGCTTATAAATTTTCAGTTCTTCACCCTTAACAATACCAAGACCTAAAAATTTATTTTGGTCATCCTTAACCCTAAGTATAGTATCTTCAGGTGGATTTAGCTTTGCGAGGTATGTTCTGTTCTTGTCAAGAGAACCTCCGTTTTTAAAACGCTTTGCCTGAGGGGAAGTCACCTTAACATAGCCGTAGGTCATAAACAGACTTTCTGTGTCCTTGATGTAGTCCCCGAAGTCGGTCATTTCTCTTGCCTTTTCAAGGGGAATTGCGTCCTCTATGGAATATCCGCAGGCATTTGTCCTCACAAGTGAAGTCATAACACCAAAGGTGCCGAGGGCGTTGCCTATGTCGTCAATCAGCGTTCTCACATATGTACCCTTACTGCACTTTATTTTAAGAGTACCACTCTGACTTTCTTCGTCAAAATCTTTAAGGATAAGCTCATAAACGGTAACAGAACGAGTTTTCCTCTCGATTTCTTTACCGTCACGGGCAAGGTCGTAAAGTCTTTTGCCGTCCACCTTAACTGCGGAATACATTGGAGGTATCTGCTGTATCTCACCTGTGAATTTTGGGAGAATGTTTAGAATATCCTCTTTTGTAAAGGATGTTTTTTCTTCCTTTATAACCTCGCCCCAAATATCCAAGGTGTCGGTTTTTACACCAAGCCTAAACTCTGCAACATACTCCTTGTCGTGGTTTACCACCAAGTCCTGCGCCTTTGTTGCGTTGCCCAAAACAAGGGGCAAAACCCCTGTGGCGTTTGGGTCAAGGGTGCCGAGATGCCCGATTTTCCTCTCCCCTGTCACCCGCCGCATAATGGCAACCACATCAAAAGAGGTAAACTCCATAGGCTTGTTAATTACTAAAACACCGTTCATAGCAAAATCTCTTCTGCGGCGGCAATCAGGGTTTGCTTTACTGTTATAAGGTCGCCCTGAATGGAACAGCCCGAAGCCGCCTTGTGACCGCCGCCGCCAAACCTTTTGCAAAATTCACAAGCGTCTGTATCACCGTTTGTCCTGACAGAGATTTTAAAATCTCTGTTTTTCTTTTCTCTTATGGTGATTCCCATTTTTACACCCTCAATTTGACGAGGAATCGAGGCAAGACCTTCCATTTCGTCGTCACCAAGGTTTAGCTTATCCTGCATAGCAATAGTTGTGTAAATAATTGCAAGTTTACCGTCACAGTAAAAGTCAAGGGTGTCGTAAACCATTCTTTCAAGAGCAATTTTTTCCTTGGTTTTTGTTTCAAACATTTTTCGATTTATCTCCCCGAAATCTGCCCCAAGGTCAATTAATTCACCTGCAATTTTGTGGGTTTTTGATGTGGTGTTGGTGTACATAAAGCACCCTGTGTCTGTGCTTACACCGGTGTAAAGGCAGTTTGCAATTTGTGGTGTAATTTCTTCGCCCATTACATTTATCAAATCAAAGATAATCTCCGCTGTAGCGGCTGCTGTGTCGTCAATATAACTGTCATTAACCCCCAAGGTGTTACTTCCGTGGTGGTCAATGCACAAGTCTATTTTGTCGCTGTAAAGTTCCTCATTCTCCCCCAAAAGGGACTTTGCCGCTACATCCACCGACACAATAAACTTTGGTGTAAAGACACATTCCTTAACACCGTAAAGTAGGTAAGAAAACTTCCTTGCGCAGGAACCGCTAAGTACAACCCTTGCATTCTTGCCCATATTTTGCAAAGCTATGCAAAGTCCATAGGCAGAGCCAAGGGTATCGCCGTCGGGATAGTGATGGGTGAGAATTTCAATATTGTCCTGTGACTTTAAAATCTTTGCAACATCACTCAGCGTCATCATCACTATCATCCTTTTTAATATCAAGCTCATTTAAAATACGGCTTATGTTGGCACTGTACTCCACACTGTCCGTTGCCTTGAAAATAAGCTCCGGAGTATGACGAAGGTGCACTCTGTGGCCAAGCTCACGGCGAATAAAGCCTGACGCCGATTTCAGCCCCTTTAGCGCCTCCTTTGCCCTTTCCATACCCTCAATTACACTGAAATAAACTGTGCAGTAGCTCAGGTCGTTTGTAACCTCAACACGGATAATGGAAATGAAGCAGTCGGCAACACGAGGGTCTTTAACCATTTTAAAAATGGCAGTAAGCTCCCTTTTGATGTCTTCTGTTGTTCTGTCAATTCTGTGTCCTGACATAATAACTTCCTCTATATAATAAACAAGTTGTGAGTTAGGGAAACACTCATAGTTTTAGCGTTTCCCTATCTCATACTAAACATAAACAATATTAGTCTTCTCTGTACTCCTGAATTTCATACACTTCAAAAATATCTCCCTCACGAAGGTCATTAAATCTTTCAAGGCAGATACCGCACTCGTAGTTTTCGTGTACTTCCTTAACTGCATCCTTAAATCTCTGTAGAGATGCAATGTGGTCGTCGGCAATAACAACACCGTCACGAATTACACGAACCTGTGCATTCCTCTTGATAACGCCGTCCTTAACATAAGAACCGGCAACAACACCAACGCTCTTGATACGGATGATGTTGCGGATTTCGGCATTACCTATTACAACCTCTCTTGTCTTAGGAGCAAGCATACCCTTCATAGCGGCTTCAATTTCCTCGATACAGTTGTAAATAATGCTGTAAAGACGAATGTCAACAGACTCTCTTTCTGCATTTGCAAGGGCTGTTGCATCAGGGCGAACATTAAAGCCTACAATAATGGCGTTACTTGCGTTTGCAAGCATAACATCGCTTTCGTTGATAGCACCAACACCACCGTGGATAACATTAACCCTTACCTCGTCGTTAGTCAGTTTTTCAAGTGACTGACGAACAGCCTCAACAGAACCCTGAACATCAGCCTTGACAATAATCTGAAGCTCCTGCATTTCGCCCTGCTTCATCTGGTCAAACAGGTTGTCAAGTGTAACCTTTGTTCTGGAATTAAACAGCTCTTCCTTCTGCTTTGTCTTTCTCTGCTCAACAAGCTCTCTTGCAAGTCTTTCGTTGGTAACTGCGTTGAAAATGTCACCGCCCTGTGGTACTTCGGCAAGACCTGTGATTTCAACAGGAACAGATGGGCCTGCCTCCTTAACTGACATACCCTTGTCGTTTGTCATTGCACGAACTCTGCCCACAGCTGTCCCGGCAACAACAATGTCACCCTTGCGTAGAGTACCGTTCTGAACAAGTACAGTTGCAACAGGACCTCTGCCCTTGTCAAGACGAGCCTCAATTACACAGCCCTTTGCCTGGCGGTCAGGGTTAGCCTTAAGCTCTTTCATCTCTGCAATCAAAAGCACCATTTCAAGAAGGTCTGTAATGCCCTCCTTAGTCTTGGCTGAAACAGGGATACAAGGTGTATCTCCGCCCCATTCCTCAGGAACAAGCTCGTATTCTGTAAGCTGTTGCTTAACAGCCTCAGGGTTAGCACCCGGCTTATCCATCTTGTTAATTGCAACTACTACGGAAACTCCGGCAGCCTTTGCGTGGTTGATAGCCTCAATAGTCTGTGGCATAATACCGTCATCCGCTGCAACAACAAGGATAGCAATATCAGTTGCCTGTGCGCCACGGGCACGCATTGTTGTGAATGCTTCGTGTCCCGGTGTGTCAAGGAAGGTCATATCCTTTCCGTTAACCTGTACTCTGTAAGCACCGATGTGCTGTGTAATACCGCCTGCTTCAGATGCTGTTACATTTGCGTGTCGGATAACATCAAGGATAGAGGTTTTACCGTGGTCAACATGGCCCATAACAACTACAACAGGTGCTCTTCCAACCAAGTTGTTGTCGTCGTCCTCTGTGTCGTCAATAATCTGCTCTTCAATGGTAACCACTACTTCCTTTTCAACCTTTGCGTGAAATTCCATTGCAATAAGGGAGGCTGTGTCAAAGTCAATAGTATCTGTTGCTGTAACCATTGTACCCATCATAAATGCCTTTTTAACAACCTCGGCAACAGTAGCCTTTAGTCGGGAGGCAAGCTCCTGAACAACGATTTCATCAGGGATTTGCACAGTGATAGGCTTTGCCTTTCTTTCCGCTGCAATTCTCTTTAGGCGCTCCTGCTCTGTTTCTCTCTTGCCCTGGCGTTTCTTCCTCTGCTGTGAGCGCTGGTTAATCTTTTGCTTTTTAACCTGACTTCTGTTTCTGTCGCTCCTGTTCATACCGGAGTCAGCCATATTGTCGTACTTTTCGTTGTATTTATCAACATTGACAACAACGGCAGAGGTGTCGATAACACGGCTCTCCTTCTTCTTTTGAGGAGCATCCTGCTGTTTTTCAGGCACAGGTGCCTTGCCCTGCTTTTGAGCCTGTTCTGCCTTTTGCTTTTTAAGCTCTTCTTTTCTCTTTTTCTTTTCTTCTTCCTTTTTAGCCTCGGCTGCCTCTATGCCTTCGTTTCTCTTGGCAAAGTAGCTGTCAAGGTTATCAAGCTTTGCTTCCTGTGTAAAAAAGTCAAATACCACATCAAGCTGCTTTTCGTCAAGTGCCGTAGTTGTCTTTGCTTGAACACCGCAATACTTGTCAAGCACCTCTACTACCTTTTTATTGTTAACGCCCAAATCCTTGGCAACCTCGTTAACCTTATATTTAATCATCATAGTGTCATTCCTCCTGTTCTTGTTCTTTCAGGATAAGCTCCTGAATTTTATCAGAAAAACCTCTGTCCGTTACGGCTACAACAGCACAAAATTTTCCAATCGCCAGACTAAGCTCTTCCTTTGTCCTTGAAATCACCTTAGCCTTTACATTACCTGTATTACAGGCTTTTTCAACGCTTTTTTTGCTGTTGTGGGAAAAATCCTTAGCCATAAGCACAACATACGATTTTCCGTTAAGCACAGAATCTATTACAGGGTCTGCACCAATTACAATTTTTCCTGCTCGTCTGCATAATCCCAAAAGGGAAAGAAGTCTGTCATTCATCCTCAAGCTCCCTTTCCATCTGGTCATATACCTCAGAAGGAATTTCTGTTTCAAGAGAACGCTCTATCCTTTTAGCCTTTCGAGCCTTTTTAAGACATTCCTTACTCCTGCAAACATACGCCCCTCTGCCCGGCTTTTTTGATGTAAGGTCAAGGGATACACTGCCCTTTTCTACAACATTTCCGTTTTCGTCCTTTTTGTCCGGCGACTTTACCACCCTGACAAGCTCCTTTTTTGGGAACATATTAAGACAACCGGAGCATTTTCTCATTGGAACCTTTTTTGTTTTCACAGTATTCCTCCCTTCATTATATTAATTATTCTAACAAGTAATTATAAGCAGTTACTTAAAAAGTCAAAATTATTCTTCGTCCTCTCCGTAGAAACCGCTTTCAGGTCTGATGTCAATCTTCCAGCCTGTAAGCTTTGCGGCAAGTCTTGCATTTTGTCCCTTGTTGCCAATGGCAAGTGAAAGCTGATTGTCGGGAACTGTAACCTTGCAGGACTTTCCTTCCTCATCATCAACTGTAACCTTTACAACAGTTGCAGGAGAAAGTGCCTCTGCCACAAACTTTGTTGGATCCTCGGACCATTCTACAATGTCAATCTTCTCTCCCCCAAGCTCTTCAACAATGGTGTTTACCCTTGCACCCTTTGTACCGATACAAGCACCAACTGGGTCAACTGCTGTGTCCTTGCTGTAAACAGCCATCTTTGTTCTTGACCCGGCTTCTCTTGAAACTGACTTAATCTCAACAACACCGTCAAAGATTTCGGGAACCTCTGTTTCAAACAACCTCTTTACAAAGTCAGGATGTGTTCTTGAAATAATAGCCCTTGGGCCTCTGTCACCGTTTTTAACATCTACAATGTATACCTTAACATGGTCGCCCTCTTTAAGTACCTCTTCGCCAACCTGCTCGGATTTTGGCAAAATAGTTTCTGCCTTGCCGATTTTGATTGTTGCCGCACCGGAAACCGGGTCGATTCTCTCAACAGTAGCAGTTACAAGCTCCTGCTGTCTTGACTGGAACTCAGCAAGCATCTGTCCCTTTTCGCCGTCACGAATACCCTGACGGATTACTGAACGGGCTGTCTGAACAGCGATTCTGCCCAAGTTTTTAGGGTCAAGGGCAATGCCCACATTTTCGCCGATTTGTGCGTCCTTATTAATCTTTTGTGCGTCCTCAAGGCTTATCTCGTAGTCAGGGTCATAGACCTCCTCAACAACCTCTTTGTTAATCTTAACATCAAAGGTGTTCTTGTCGGGATTAATGTCAATGTCCACATTTTCGTTGCCCCCAAAGTTGTTTTTGCAGGCTATAACGATTGCCTTTGAAATCTGGGTAATCATTGCTTCCAATGAAATTCCCTTTTCACTTTCCAAAAGTCTCAACGCTTCAAAAATTTCTTTGTTATCCATTCCAAAATCAAATCCTTTCCTTAAAAATCAAAATCATCTAATTTAATATACACAGCGTCCTTTTTGTTTATCTTTACCTGATTTTCTCCGCTGTGGTCGGTAATTGTTGCTGTTTGCTTGTCGGCGTCACTTAATACGCCCTTAAATTCCTTGCCAATGCCATCTATGGGACGAATCATCTTAACCATTACATCAGCGCCTAAAAACTGCTGAAAATGCTCCTCACGGACAAGCTCCCTTTCCACACCGGGGGAACTTACTTCAAGAATGTACTGCTCCTTACAGGGTTCTTTTTCGTCCAAGGGCTGATCAAGGGCTCTTGACATATTTTCGCAGTCGGTAATACCGACTCCGCCCTCTTTGTCAATGATGACTCTCAGGTACCACTGTGCACCCTCCTTGAGATAACGAATATCCCAAAGGCTTAGTCCCAGCTCGTCGGCAATAGGCTTTGCAATCTCCCAAACCGCACTTACCGTTGAGCCTCCTTTTTTGTTAGCCATAATAATGCTCCTTTACAATAACAAAGGAGCGGTCGTCTGACCACTCCTCTACCATAGGATATTAACTTTTATTATAATAGCACATCATACTATAAAAATCAAGCATTTTTCACATAAATTCCGTTATTACAGAATGTGTCACTTCTTTTCCTTTGGTTTTCCCAAAAGACCTGCCAAAAAACCAAAGAATATTGCAGCCGCAATACCGGCACTGCAAGAGGTAAGACCTCCTGTAAATACTCCAAGCCAGCCGTCCTTGGCTATTGCTGTTTTCACACCCTTGTACAGGTTATATCCAAACCCCGACAAGGGAACGGTGGCACCTGCTCCGGCAAACTCCACAAATGGCTCGTAAACTCCCACAGCACCAAGCAAAACACCGATAACTACAAGGGAGGTGAGTATCCTTGCCGGGGTGAGCTTTGTTTTGTCAATGAATATTTGCCCCAAAACGCAAATAAGCCCCCCAACCACAAAAGCCTTGAGATAATCCATATCATCCCTCTTTTCTTTGATGATATTATTTTTCCCGTTGCCCTTTGTTTTATACCAAAAGAAAAGGACGAAAAGCCAAAGACCTCCGCCCTCTAAAAATATTCAAGTTAATAAAAAACCAAAACAAGCAGTATGTATCAGAACAAATCCCCTTCGGCAACCTCAGAAATTTCCTCTTTTAGTTCTTCCTGTGTTGCGTCAGCAGGAGCTTCTTCCTTTTCTTCCTGTACATCGGAATTATCCTGAGTTTCTTCTGTTTTTTCATACTTGCTTTCGTTGGAACAGGCAACTGTAATATCCTCAAAATCCTCCTCGGACATTACCTCATTTACCTCTTCGCTTTCCCTGTCGTTCATAACCTCTACATAACGCTTGTGAGCCTTTTCCATACGACTGCTGCTTCTCTCTAAAATTTGACACAGCAGTGCATTTTCTTCCCTCTGTTCGTCAGTCATATTTTCATAAAAAATCTTGCCCAAGGCTTGGTATGCCTTAGCCATAGTATCATTTTCCTGTTTCATTACCCTTCTTAAACGGTTAAGCTGAGCATTTTTCTTGTTCTTTTCCACAACACTGTGTGCTGCGTCTGTGATTTTCTCCTTTGCAAAGCTGATTCCGTCAAATATATTTTCAAAAACGCACATAATAAACCTCCCGATAAACTCTACAAATATATTATTGCAGATTTACGGTATAAAATCAACAAATTTTCAAAATTTACTTGCCAAGAAAATTCATTTAATATATTATTGTAGCAAAAGGAGATGGCAATATGCAGAAAACTGTTATAAAAGAAATCATCTGCCCAAAATGCAACGAAATAACTGAGGGTAAGCTATATACCAGCATCAATGCCACAAACAACCCGCACCTCAGGAATGAGGTTCTGGAAGAAAATCTTTTTCATTGGAGATGCCACAGCTGTGGTCACGAGGCAAGGCTGACATATCCACTCTTGTACAACGATATGAAAAAGCGATTTATGGTTTACTTAATTCCCGAAATTGACCGCTTTCAGCTTGCAGATAACGAGCTTGAAGAGGAGTTTAAGAACCTTAGGGGCATACGCAAGCGCCTTGCTCCCGACTTTAACACCTTTAAGGAAAAGCTGTTTATCTTTGAAAACGGACTTGATGATATGGCTGTTGAAATGACCAA
>JAQXVY010000058.1 GCA_029225165.1 Oscillospiraceae bacterium | reverse complement strand
ATATCAAGGTACACAACATAGTCTGCCCTTGGAATACCCAGCTTATTATGTTCAAAATCGTTTAGCCAATTCAGGAAATCCTCATATTCACTTTCATTCAGCTTGCTAAGCTGATAAATTGCGTTTGATGTGGAATAGCGGTCACAAAGAAATATTGTGCCATTCTCGTAGTCGGCTTTCCAGTCCTTTAAAAAGGATGCTACCCTGTCAACAGCATAAAATGCAGATGCCTGATATGGGTTTACGGAGTCGGGATTACTGCCCAGCTCACCGCCAAGGTACATTCTCACAAGTGCCGAGCTTTCACTGTCGTAGCAAGGGAATGTGAGCTTTTTTACATTCTTCCCCTGTTCAAGTAATTTTTTATACAAAAGGTCTGTTTGGGTAGCCTTTCCGCTTCCGTCAAGACCTTCGATAACAATAATTTTACCTGCCATATTTTTCTCTCATTTCTTTCATTTTGCCACAGCTCATTTTACCCTCGGGGCAAGGTCCGAACAGGCAGGAGGGTCCGCAGTGCTTAAAAAGTGTTGGGGCAACCTTTAAACATTCAAGGAGCATTTGTTCTGCAACCTCACGAATTTCCCACTGTGCTCTGTTACAGCATCTGTGAGCAAAGAAGTTTGTAAGGCTCCTTGCGTTAAAGGTGCAAACAATCTTGGTTGTACAGGCATTTGGCAAAACAAACCTTGCGTCCTCGTTAGCCTTTTTAATAAAGGCGTTACACTTTGCCTTATTTTCTTCTTTAAAAGAATTAATAATCTCGTCCTTACTGCCTGTCTGTTCTTCGCCCTTATATTCATTTATATATTTCACAACCAAAGCGTCACGGATTTTTGTGTACGCCTCACTTTGCAAATCAATAACCTCTTTGTAGGCTTCATAAGCCTCAGGGCAATCAGCAATTTCGGGAGGAGTTACAAACTCAAATTTTGTACCGTCCACATACCTTTGTGACTGCTGGCTGTATGAGGCAATTCTGTGGCGAACAAGCTGATGGGAGCAGGCTCTTGAAATGCCCTCAATTCCAAAGGTAAAGGATGCGTGTTCCACAGGACTTCCGTGTCCCAAATCGCTGAGCATATCAAGGAAAGCGGTAGTTTTCTCCTCTGTAAGACCGTCCCTTAAATCCTCAATACCTGAGGGTGAGTAGCAAAGCTTTGCCGCCATAGCAACAGTCTGCTCGGGCATTGGTGTATGTGTGAGTAAAGTAACTTTAACCGCCATTTTATTTTCTCCCTTTAAAACAATTATGACATACTATCACTTGTACAATATTATACATTATTCATCATTATAGCATATTTATTTTTTTATGTAAAGTTATTGATTTTATCTATTTTTGTTTAATCTCGTCAACTTAAAGAAAAACAACACCTGCTATATCACAAGTGTTGTCCTATGATTATATTATTATTCCAAAACCTTTTTAAGATACTGTCCTGTGTAGCTTTCCTCAACTTTAGCAATCTCTTCGGGAGTTCCTGTTGCAACAAGTGTTCCTCCCCTGTCGCCACCCTCGGGGCCGAGGTCGATTATGTGGTCGGCGGTTTTGATTAAATCAAGGTTATGCTCAATTACCACAACGGTGTTGCCACCCTCAACAAGGAGCTGAAGTACATCTATCAGCCTGTGGACATCTGCAATGTGAAGTCCTGTTGTCGGCTCGTCAAGAATGTAGATGGTTTTGCCCGTACTTCTTTTTGAAAGCTCTGTTGCCAGCTTAACACGCTGTGCCTCACCGCCCGACAGAGTTGTGGAGGACTGACCGATTTTGATGTAGCCCAAGCCAACATCATAAAGGGTTTGTAGTTTACGGGCGATTTTGGGGATGTTTTTGAAAAATTCACATCCCTCCTCAACAGTCATTTCCAGCACATCATAAATGGACTTCCCCTTGTACTTAACTTCCAGGGTTTCCCTGTTGTAGCGTTTACCCTTGCACACATCACAGGGCACATAAACATCAGGGAGAAAGTGCATTTCTATCTTGTTAATTCCGTCACCCTGACAAGCCTCACATCTGCCACCCTTTACATTAAAGCTGAATCTTCCTGCACCGTAGCCACGCTTTTTGGCGTCATTTGTGTTTGCATACAGCTCCCTAATATCACCAAACACACCTGTGTAGGTTGCAGGGTTGCTCCTTGGTGTTCTGCCGATTGGACTTTGGTCGATTTGAATTACCTTGTCAAGGTTTTCTATGCCCTCAATCCTTGTGTGCTTACCGCTTTTGCACTTTGCACGGTTAAGCTCCTTGGCAAGCTTTTTGTAGAGGATTTCGTTTACAAGTGAGCTTTTGCCACTTCCCGAAACACCTGTTACGCACACAAATTCACCCAAAGGAATTGTTACATCAATTTTCTTAAGGTTATTCTGCTTTGCACCTATAACCTTCAGGAATTTTCCGTTGCCCTTTCGCCTGCTTTCGGGAACTTCAATCTTCCTTTTTCCCGACAGATACTGACCTGTTATGGAGTTTTCCGTATTGATAATATCCTCAACAGTACCCTGTGCAACAATTTCTCCGCCGTGAATACCGGCACCGGGGCCCACATCAACAATGTGGTCGGCCATTCGCATTGTGTCCTCGTCGTGTTCCACCACAAGGACTGTGTTGCCCTTGTCACGCAGAGCCTTTAGTGTTGAAAGCAATTTGTCGTTATCCCTCTGGTGAAGTCCGATTGACGGTTCGTCCAGGATATACACAACACCCATAAGTGAGGAGCCGATTTGTGTTGCAAGTCGGATTCGCTGACTTTCACCCCCGGACAGAGTTCCTGTGTTTCTTGAAAGTGTAAGGTACTCAAGACCAACCGACTTTAAGAATGTGAGCCTTGCACGGATTTCCTTTAATATTGATTTTCCGATAAACTGTTCCCTTTCCGTAAGGTCAAGGTTATCAAGGTAGCTTAAAGCCTCAACAACGGACATATCGCAAAACTCGGATATATTTTTGTCCCCAACAGTTACCGCAAGGCTTTCCTTACGCAGTCTTTGACCGTTACATTCGTCACAGTGATGCTCCGACATATAGCCCTGAATTTCCTCTTTAATCCAGTTTGAGGAGGTTTCTCTGTACCGTCTTTCAAGGTTGCCGATAACACCCTCAAAGTCAGTCTGATAGTTTTCAAAGCCCTTTCGTGGTGAATATCTGTGGATTGTAAACCTTTCACCCTTTGTGCCGTAAAGGAGAATATCCACAATTTCCTTTGGCAAATCGCAGATAGGTGTGTCAAGGGAAAAGCCGTAGTGGTCGGCAAGTCCAATCATATATGCCTCTGCAATGGAGTTGCCCTCCATCGCCCAACCACTGCCCTTTAGTCCGCCTTGACGAATGGACTTTGTAGGGTCGGGGATAATCAAATCGGGGTCAACCTTCATAAACATTCCCAGTCCTGTACACTTTGGACAGGCACCAAAGGGATTGTTAAAGGAGAACATTCTGGGTGTGATTTCGTCAACGGAAACACCGTGTTCCGGACAGGCGTAGTTTTGGCTGAAGGTGATTTCCTCACCGTCAACAACTGCAATAATTGCAAGACCGCCTGACTGCCTCATTATGGTTTCAAGGGAGTCGGTAAGTCTGCCACGAATACCATCCTTCACAACAAGCCTGTCCACCACAACCTCTATGCTGTGCTTTTTGTTCTTTTCAAGGGTGATTTCCTCCGATAAGTCATATATATTCCCGTCAACCCTGACACGGGAAAAACCGCTTTTTCTTGCGGAGTCAAACACCTTTTGGTGCATACCCTTTTTGCCCCTTACAACAGGAGCAAGGACCTGAAACCTTTTGCCTTCCCCTATCTCCATAACAGCGTCCACAATTTGGTCGATTGTCTGTTGCTCGATTTTTTTACCGCAGACAGGACAATGTGGCACACCTATCCTTGCGTAAAGCAAACGCAGGTAGTCGTAAATTTCCGTAACTGTACCAACTGTGGAACGGGGGTTTTTTGAAGTTGTCTTTTGGTCTATGGAAATTGATGGAGAAAGCCCCTCAATGGACTGTACATCAGGCTTTTCCATCTGACCTATGAACATTCTTGCGTATGAAGAAAGGCTCTCCATATATCTGCGCTGACCCTCGGCATAGATTGTATCAAAGGCAAGGGAGCTTTTTCCGCTTCCCGAAAGCCCTGTGATTACAACCAGCTTGTCCCTTGGTATGGTAACATCAACATTTTTAAGGTTATGCTCATTGGCACCCTTAACAATAATTTTATCAAGACTCATATCTTTACCCTCATTAAAGTAAAGGGGCAGTTCCCCTGCCCCTAATACATTTTACCTATTCACTATTCACTCTTCACTAATATACTTTTTGATTTCTCGGTCACTTTGCTCCCTCGGAATGACAGGAGTAGGTACTTTCAGTTACAGCCAGCCTCCCTCTGACGAGGGAGGGGGGCAGATTATAATATCAAGTGCAACACCAAAAATAAATATAGACTTCACAGCAACCAAAGTGTAAAATGTAAGTTACCATACAAAACACAACACGGAGGTTACCATGAAGTCATATAC
>JAQXVY010000057.1 GCA_029225165.1 Oscillospiraceae bacterium | reverse complement strand
CCATATACTCCCTGTCGCCGAAGTACAAATCATAGTGTCGGCTGTCATACTCACGCACCCAAGCTTCAAGGAAAGAATAAACCTCTTCAAGTGACATCTTTGCAAATTCCTTTTTACATATGTCGTGGAACTTTTGCAAATCAAAGAGCGCACCGCTTTGTGACATCTTCTTAACAGAGAATGGGAATTCGTTGATGTCCTTGTCAGGGTTTTTGTCGTGCCATTCCTCAAAGTTGCTGTTAAGGAGTGTTAGCAAATACACCTTTACAGTATAGGGGTGGTAGCCGTCCTGACGGTAAAAGTCAAGGGAAAGCTCAGGGTCTTTCCTCTTGCTTAGCTTTCTCTTGCTGTTGTTTTCCATCTTCATAAGGTGGGCTGTGTGGGCGTACTTAAGCTGTTTAAAGCCAAGAACCTGATTAAGCTGGAAATGTGTGGGAACAGAGCTTAGCCACTCGTTGCCACGGATAACAAGTGTTGTACCCATAAGATTGTCGTCAATTACATGGGCAAAGTGGTAGGTTGGCACACCGTCACTTTTAAGAATAACAATATCGTGGATATTTTCGGGGAAAGAGATTTTTCCCATAATTTTATCCTCAATGGTAATTTCCTTATTT
The DNA here is from genome assembly GCA_029225165.1 of Oscillospiraceae bacterium. Taxonomy (GTDB): domain Bacteria; phylum Bacillota; class Clostridia; order Oscillospirales; family Acutalibacteraceae; genus Ruminococcoides. The sequence goes on along the minus strand of JAQXVY010000057.1, from coordinate 4,460 downwards.
TCGTCACCGGGGGACTTCAGCCTTAACACCCAAGGCTTGCCTGCCTTTAGATTTTCTTCAATTTCTTCCAAAGAAAGATTACGGCATTTTGCCCACTTTCCGTAGTAGCCGGGAGTTGCATTTTCCTCCTGTTGAGCCTGTCTTAACCCTGCATTATCATCTTCTGTGCAAAAGCAAGGATAAGCCAAGCCCTGACGGATAAGCTCCTTTGCAAAAACATGGTAAAATTCTACCCTTTGACGCTGATAATAGGGTCCGTAGGCATTGTCGCTTTTGTCCTCCTGACCTGCACCCTCGTCAAACTCAATGCCAAAATATTTCATAACATTGATGATGATGTCCACAGCACCGTCAACCTTACGCTTTAAGTCGGTGTCCTCAATTCTAAGGTAAAAAACACCATCCGACAGGTGAGCAATCCTCTCGTCTGCAAGGGCAGAATAAAGGTTGCCAAGGTGAATAAAGCCTGTTGGTGAGGGTGCCATTCTTGTAACCTGTGCGCCCTCTTTTAAATTTCTTTTAGGGAATTTTGCAAAAACCTCATCCCTTGTCATAGTGCTGTTTGGAAGTAAAAGCTCAGCTAATTTATTGTAGTCCATAATATCCTCGCTAAAAGTGAATTTTTCAAAAAATATACATTAATAGTAGTATGTATATCAATTATAAGAAGTATCAACTTGTTTGTCAAGAATTCCCGAATATGCCCTTAATTTAATTGACAATCCATATGTAAAGTGGTATAGTTCAAAGAAGAAAAGGTGATAAAATGAAGAAATGTGAATACTGCGGAAAAGAAATTTCATACTTTGATATGTACTGCACTGACGAATGTCAGGAAAAGGCGGGTAAGTTCTACGATTTGCGTGAAAATTACGGCAAGCTATTTGCCTTTTTTGACGCAATTTTCGTGTTTATGATACCAATAGGAATATTTATAGGGTCACTTGTAGGCACTATGGGGGACGTAATGATTGTCATTGGGTTAATGGGGCTTGGAATAATGCTGAACATTCTCCCATTCCCAACAGAAAGTATGATACATAAGCACCAAATTCAAAAGTCAAAAAAGATGTGCAGAATTTTCGGCGGAGTACTTATAGCACTTGGAATTGTGGGAGCAATAATAATGTTCTAAAAAATGAATAAATGTAAAACTTTGGTCAAGACTATCTTTGAAATCATTTATGGAGGTAATAAAATGATTGATAAAATAGCCTTGACTCTTTTAATTATAGGTGGAATTAACTGGGGACTTGTTGGTATATTCCAGTTTGACCTTGTAGCATTCCTGTGCGGCGGTCAGTCGGGAGTAATCAGCAGAATAATTTACATCATAGTCTGCCTGTGCGCAATATGGTGCATAACCCTGCTGTTCAAAGACACCCAAAACGCAAAATCCATCACCGACACAAAGTCATAAGGTAGCAGAATTAGTTTGGAGTTTGGAGTTTTGAGTTAATTCCTCTGTCATTCCGAGTGCTTCACACCCTGTCATTCCGAGGAAACGAAGTGACCGAGGAATCTTAAAGAAAAGCAGTAGTGCATTAGCCGATACTATCAGGTTAGATGAAAGTATGATTTCTCTAACATAGTAAGTGGTATAGGCAGGGGATTCCTCGACAAGCTCGGAATGACAATTTAGGGTTTTGAATTTTCAGTTTTGAGTTTTGAGAGTAAATCAAATTGCCTACTTCTATTATTCAAACAAAATCATTCAAACAAAATACGAAAATGGACTGAGGTATAAAAACTCAGTCCATTTTTTAGTAATGTTATAATAGTGAAGAGTGATTAGTGAATAGGTTTATCAACCAATCAACCAACCAAATCCTTTGTATCTCTTGCGATAACAAGTTCTTCGTTTGTTGGGATAACATAGCAAGGAATTGCACTGTCCTCTGTTGTGATTATGCCCATACCGTCTATGTTGTCGTTTGCCTCTTTGTCAAGCTTAACTCCCAAAGCACCAAGGTACTCAAGCACAGTAGCTCGTAAACCTGCCTGATGTTCGCCGAGTCCTGCTGTAAAGGCGATACCGTCACAACCGCCAAGTGCTACATAGTAAGAGCCAACTGTCTTTGCAATCTGATAGTAAAGCATCTCGTGTGCAAGATGTGCGTGTTCGTTGCCCTCGGACTCTGCCTTGGTAATATCTCTGTCGTCAGAGGAAACTCCCGAAATACCGAAAAGACCTGACTCCTTGTTGAGAATTCTGTCCATATCCGATGCGGAGAGATGCTCCTTCTCCATAATATATGTAACAACAGAGGGGTCAAGTGAGCCGGAGCGAGTACCCATCATAAAGCCGTCAAGTGGTGTAAGACCCATTGATGTGTCAATTACCTTACCGCCGTCAATGGCTGTAATTGAAGAGCCGTTGCCGATGTGACAGGTAATGAGCTTTGTGTCCTTGATGTCCTTGCCAAGAAGTTCAGCCAAAACACTTGAAACATATCTGTGTGAAGTACCGTGGAAACCGTAACGGCGGATTGAATACTTCTCGTAATACTTGTAAGGCACAGCATACATATATGCCTTTTCGGGCATAGTAGAATGGAATGATGTGTCGAACACCGCAACCATTGGAGTATCCTTGCCGAACACACTTTGAGCCGCCTTAACACCCTGTACTGCACCCGGATTGTGAAGTGGTGCAAGTGGTGAAAGGCTGTCAATGTCCTCCAGCACCTTGTCGTCAATTACTGTTGACTTGTGGAAAATTGAACCGCCCTGAACAACTCTGTGTCCCACAGCCTCAACCTCGCTAAGGTCGGAAATCACACCAACCTCAGGGTCTGTCAGCATAGCCTTAACCTGCATAAAAGCCTGTGTGTGGTCGTTCATTTCAACCTCAACCTTTTTCTGCTGACCCCTATTATTTTTGTAACCGATAAAGCTGTTTCCAACACCGATTCGCTCACAGTTACCCTTGCAAAGAACAGACTCGTCATTCATATCAAAAAGCTGGTACTTCAGGGAAGAAGAACCGGCATTGATTACTAATACTTTCATACTTACCTCCTGTTGAATGATTTGTTTCTTTGTTGTATAATAATCACAAGCATATTATAATTCAAAAAAAATCCTATTTCAAGTATTTTGGAGATTTTTATGGTATATGGTCTGATTTCGGAGTTTAACCCCTTTCACAACGGCCACAAATGGCTGATTGAACAGGTAAAAGGTGAGGAAAATACTGTCATAACCGTTATGAGTGGCAGTTTTGTCCAGCGTGGCGACATTTCAATTATAAATAAGTACGACAAAGCAAGGGCGTCACTGCAAAACGGAGTTGACCTTGTAATAGAGCTACCTGCCGTCTATTCCCTTGCAAATGCAGAAATTTTCGCAAAATCCGCCGTAAGCATCCTTGACAAAACAGGAGTGACGGACAGGCTGTTTTTCGGCAGTGAATGTGGTGATATTGAAGTAATAAATAATGCGCTTGACATCATAAACAACCAAAATGTTCAAGCCAAAATCAAAGAGAATATGAACAAAGGACTTTACTACCCAAAGGCTGTATATAATTCTATTAAAGAATTATATAATGAAGAAACCGCAAAAATCTTTGACGGCTCAAACAACATTTTAGGACTTGAATATTTAAAAGCACTTAAAGACACAAAAATGAGTGGTGTAACCTTCAAAAGGACAGGCAGTGACCACGACAGCAACGAAGTTACGGAAAACATTGCAAACGGTAGCTTTATAAGGAAGAATTATTCCGATAAAGAATTATACATCCCAAAATACCCCATACAGGACACCGCAGTAATAGAAAATATTGAAAAGCTGATTATCTACAAAATCTCCCAAATGACAGAAAATGAACTTAGGGAAATCCCCGATGTTACCGAGGGAATTGAAAAGAGGATAATTGAATGTGCAGGAAGATATAATTCCTTCACAGAATTATGTAACGGTATCAAAACAAAGCGCTACACAATGGCAAGGATAAGAAGAATTCTGTGCTGTGCAGTTTTGGGAATAACAAGAGAAACCCAAAGCACCGAAGTACCATATATTAAAGTACTCGGCTTTACAAAAAAAGGCGAAAAACTCCTGTCAAAAATAAAGGAAAGCTCCCCTATCCCCCTAATCACCAATGTGAAAGCAGGATATGACGCACTTGACAAAAAGGGCAAAAAGATTATGGACATAGACCTCCTTGCAACAAGACTATGGTCACTGGCAAGCAGAAAAAACACAATAATAAACGACTTCACCCAGCCGATTATTAAGGCTTAACAAAGGCTCCCTCGGATGAGGTATTCCCTTTTCAGCGAAATATTAGTAAAACAAAGGCTCCCTCGGATGAGGGGGCTGGGCAGATTGTCAAGTCAAGTGCAACACTTTTTAGAAAGGACTTCAATAGGAGAAAAGAAATCAAGGGTTTTACGAGGTCGGTTGTTAATTAAAGCAACTACTGTTTGGAGTTCTTCATCAGTGACATTGTG
>JAQXVY010000056.1 GCA_029225165.1 Oscillospiraceae bacterium | reverse complement strand
CCGATTTTCTTCATTTCCTCTTCACATTCAATTACAAAATCCTTTGCAGATGAAGGCGGAACATCTCGTCCGTCAAGGAAAGCGTGAACATAAACCTTTGTAAGACCTGCCTTTTTGGCAAGGTTTAAAAGTCCGTAAAGGTGAGTGTTGTGGGAATGAACACCGCCGTTTGAAAGAAGTCCCATCAGGTGGAGGGAAGAATCGTTGTTTTTGGCATTTTCAATAGCCTTTGTAAGAGCCTCGTTGTTGAAGAAATCGCCGTCCTCAATGGACTTTGTTATTCTTGTAAGCTCCTGATAAACAACTCTGCCGGCGCCGATATTTGTGTGGCCAACCTCGGAGTTACCCATCTGTCCGTCAGGCAGACCAACATCCATTCCTGATGCACCGATTTTGGTGATAGGGTTTTCCCCGAAGATTTTGCCGATATTGGGGGTTTTGGCTGTAACTATGGCATTGCCCTCGTCAAGTGAAATGCCAAAACCGTCCAAAATCATTAAGATTAAAGGTTTTTTCATTATATTCATCCTTATGTGATAGTTTAAAATTACTTTGATGCGGCTGCAACGATTGGCTGGAACTTTGCTGCTACAAGAGAAGCACCGCCGATAAGACCGCCGTCAACATCAGGCTTTGCAAGGAGTTCTTCGCAGTTGTCTGCGTTCATAGAACCGCCGTACTGGATTGTAACAGCATCAGCAACATCCTGACCGTAAAGCTTTGCAAGTGTTGCACGGATAAATCCGCAAACCTCCTGTGCCTGGTCAGCAGTAGCAGTTTTGCCTGTGCCGATAGCCCAAACAGGCTCGTAAGCAATGATAGTCTTTTTAACATCCTCGGCAGAAACATCAAAGAGGTCAAGCTTAATCTGTCTTGCAATAACTTCCTCTGTAATGTCGCATTCACGCTCCCAAAGGAGTTCGCCAACGCAAACGATTGGCTTAAGACCGGCTTTAAGAGCTGCCTTTGTTCTCTTGTTTACAGTTTCGTCTGTTTCGCCAAAGTACTGTCTTCTTTCGCTGTGACCCAGAACAACATAAGGAACGCCCATTTCAGCAAGCATCTTTGGAGAAATTTCTCCTGTGAAAGCACCGCTTTCTTCCCAGTGGCAGTTTTCTGCACCGATTTTGATGTTTGTACCCTCAGTTGCCTCAAGGGCTGCTGTAAGGTCAACGAATGGTACGCAAGCGATTACTTCGCAATCTGCATCCTTAACCATAGGAGCAAGCTCGTTGAGTAGAGCCTTTGCCTCGCTTGGAGTTTTGTTCATTTTCCAGTTACCTGCAATAACTGCACTTCTTTTACTCTTATCCATTTTAAAAATCCTTTCTAACGGCATAACGCCTTATATGTAATGTTAGGGCGAACAGTAGTCCGCCCTAAAAAATCAACAAATTTAATTACTTGTCAGCAATTACATCAATGCCGGGGAGAACCTTGCCCTCTAAGTATTCAAGAGATGCACCGCCACCTGTTGAGATGTGGCTCATCTTGTCGGCAAAACCAAGCTGAATAACAGCAGCTGCTGAGTCACCGCCACCGATGATTGTTGTTGCGTCTGTTTCTGCAAGAGCCTTAGCAACAGAGATTGTACCTGCTGCAAGAGTTGGGTTTTCAAATACACCCATAGGACCGTTCCAAACAACTGTCTTTGCTGACTTAACTGCCTCTGCAAAGAGCTTCTGTGTTTCTGTGCCGATGTCAAGACCTTCCATATCGGCAGGAATTTCTGTAGCCGGCACAACCTGTACTTCGATAGGTGCGTCAATTGGATTCGGGAATCCCTTAGCGATAGTTGTATCAACAGGGAGAAGGAGCTTTTTGCCAAGCTTTTCTGCCTTGTCCATCATATCCTTGCAGTAGTCAATCTTGCTGTCGTCAACAAGAGAAAGACCAACCTCGTAGCCCTTAGCCTTAAGGAATGTGTAAGCCATACCGCCGCCGATGATAAGTGTGTCGCACTTTTCAAGGAGGTTAGAGATAACATTAAGCTTGTCTGCAACCTTTGCACCGCCAAGGATAGCAACGAAAGGTCTTACAGGTGTTTCAACAGCGTTGCCAAGGTAGTCGATTTCCTTCTGCATAAGGTAACCAACAGCAGTGTCCTTGATGTGGTCTGTAACACCGGCAGTTGAGCAGTGTGCTCTGTGAGCAGAACCGAAAGCGTCCATTACATAGCAGTCAGCCAATGAAGCAAGCTCCTCTGAGAATGGCTCAAGGTTCTTTGTTTCTTCTTTTCTGAATCTTGTGTTCTGAAGAAGAACAACATCTCCGTCCTTCATTTCAGCAACAGCCTTCTTTGCATTTTCGCCAACAACCTCGTCGTCAGCAGCAAATACAACATCCTTGCCGAGAAGTTCGGAAAGTCTTACTGCAACAGGAGCAAGAGAAAACTTTTCTTCAGGACCGTTCTTTGGCTTACCAAGGTGTGAGCAAAGGATAACCTTGCCACCGTCATTCATAATCTTTTTGATTGTTGGCAGAGCAGCAGTAATTCTGTTGTCGTTTGTGATAACACCGTCCTTAAGAGGTACATTGAAGTCACAACGGCAGAGAACCTTTTTGCCTGCGTAATTGACATCATCAACAGTAACTTTGTTTAAACCCATATTTTATACATCCTTTCAAATGATTTGCATAATAAACATCTGTTTTCAGATACCTTAATTATATAACAACATTGTAATATTTTCAATAGTTATTGGGATATTATCTGTATTTTTTACATAATACACAATATATGAAGTGAAGTGGGATATAATAAAGTGTAAAAATTAATTTACAGACGATTTTATGTAAAAATAAAGTGTATTTACTGTGAAAAATTCACCCTAAATTCCCTCATCCCAGCTGTGTCGGTGGAGGTTTCCGTGGGTGAGTAAATCGGGGTAATCCCATTGCCTTAGCACCTCATATGTTGCTATTGCCACCGAATTGCTTAGGTTAAGACTTCTCGCATCCTTGACCATAGGTATCCTTACACAGCTTTCCTTGTGCTGTAACAGTAAATGCTCGGGAAGCCCTCTTGTTTCCTTGCCGAAAAGCAGGTAGCAGTCGTCGGGATATTCTACATCTGTATGTCTGTTGAGTGCCTTGGTGGTGTAGAGGAAGTACTTTTTGTCCTTAGTTTTTTCCAAAAAATCATCAAGGCTGTCGTAGTAGGTTATGTCAAGGAGATGCCAGTAGTCAAGTCCGGCTCTCTTTAAAGTTTTGTCGTCAACAGAAAAACCAAGTGGCTTTACAAGGTGGAGCCTTGCACCTGTGGCGGCGCAGGTCCTTGCTATATTTCCTGTGTTTTGGGGAATTTCAGGTTCAACCAAAACTATATTTAGTGTTGCCAAAATCATCACCTCTATACTCATTAGAAAAAATACAAGACAATTATAGCATATTGGAAAAGTGATTGCTATACCTTGGGAAAAGTCGGCAATGGTGGATTTCATTTTCTCTAATAGCCAAACAATATGTGTGGATAATATTTTTGAGGAGGTGGAAATGTGAGCAACTCAGGATTATTCAAGGGTGTTTGTTTTGGCGTTGTATCGGGAATTGCTATGGGAATGATTGGCGAGAAGATGATGGAAAATAAGATGAAAAAGCCAATGAAAAAGAAAATGAACAGGGCAATTCACGCAATGGAAGAAATGGTGGACACAGCGTCGTATATGTTTAAGTAAAAAAGAGAAATAAAAGAGGGACTGTGGCGAATTTTTCCATTTGCCATAGTCCCGATATTTATTCAATATTTTCTTGAAGAAACAATTATTCTAAGACATTTTAAGCCACCACTCTGTCATGACCAGCTTGTCGAGGAATCTACTGCCTCCATCACTCATTTTGTCAGAGAAATCATACCTTCATATAACCTGTTAGTGTCGATTTAGGCACTACTGCTATCCTTTCAGATTCTTCAGTCGCTTTGCTCCTTCAGAATGACAAAGGGGTAGGCTTCGCTCCCTCAGAATGACAGGTGAGTGTTATTTTTTTATTACATATCCCTTTATGCTCTTCAAAATCAATATACCTGTTATCAGGGCGGATATTTCAAGGAAAGAGTGGGAAAGTCCTGTTGTAAGGCTCACGATTGATGATGTGATTGTAACTGCTGCAAAAACTGCAATAACAATATATTTTGCCAAATTACTCTCCTTTGAAATACTGCAAAACAGATAGTAGAAAAAGAAGAATAGTGAAAGTATCACAGGAGTAATTCCAAGGAGTATCAAAAGTGTACCGTTGTACAGGCTTGTAAAGTATGTATTTCCACCAAACAGGGTTGTATGTTCCTTGCCAAGTACTGCACCAAGTGTATCCAGCATATGGGGAACACTAAAGAGATTTTCGGTGTCAATATAGTTATACACAATGTGAAAATTCCTAAAGCAGAGGATAAACAGCAGGAAAATTCCCACAGGGAGAGCAAGGAAAATTAACAGCCTTAAGAGAAGTGACGGAAAATTATGCTTTATCATTGGGAATAGGTAATTTTTGCTGTTACTTGCCTTTAAAAATCTTCCTGTTGAGCCTAAGGAATAGAGCCAAAGTCGTAATATATATATTGAGATAATCACAGTAAGGATAAATGAAATTATAACGGTAAAAACATTGACCGCCATATTCCTTTCGTCAAAATCAACCCTTTTAAAGTTTTCTATGCCCATATAGTCAAACTGCCTTGACGCCCTTGTGTTGTCAATACAGCTTATGGTGTCTATTGTTAGTTTTTCGTAATTATCAAAGGCGGAATAGTTTATGTAAATTCTCTCTTTTCCGTCCTTGAAAAGGTTGTTAAGCTTATCGTTTTTGTCGTCGTAAATTCCTGTTACTCTGTATCTTATTCCGTCTAACTTAAAGGTTTTGCCGATGGCGGTTTTTCCGTAGAAATTCTTTTTTGCAAAGGTTTTGCCTATAACAGCGGTTTTGCTGTTATTTTTAGTCATTTCCTCTGTTATGCCCTCGCCCTCAACTGAAAAATTGTTGTAGGAAAGGTAGTTTTCGTTTATCAGCACAGGCGTTACTGTTTTGTCCTTAACGGTTTTGCTGCCCAGGTCACCGCATATTGCTATGTCATTAAGGTCTTCGTAGTTTTCTAAAATGTTTTCGTAATCCTTTACGGTAAAGGTCGATTTACCCATAGACTTAACATTTTGCAGACTTTTTATTGTGTTTTTGCTTTGTACCTTATAGTTGTTGAGAACAGATGTAAAGGTTAGCAGGGATAAAAGTAATGAGGCGGTAACAACAGCCAAAATTATAATTTTTGATTTTTTCATATTGTATCCGCCTTTACCAGTACTTGATCTCCAACCTTGATGTCCTTGTTGCTGTGGCAAATTGTAAGTATTCCCACATCAAGCCTTTGGATTTCTGTCTGAACTCCGTTTGTGTCCAATATTGTAACAGGCTGTGACGCTACAATGTAATTGCCCTGACTGTTCTTTACAAGGTAATAAACTTCATCACCGTGTATTGAGGAGCTTGGCACAAGGGTGTTGTAGCCCTCGTAGGCTGACTGCTTTTGTAGTGTGCCTGTGTTAGAAAAGGATGCTGTGACGGTGGGGTACAGCAGGGAGTCAACCTTAGCAGAAAAATAGGTTAATCCCCCAAGTAAAATGAAAAATACAACAGCAAAGGCGATAACTCCCCTTATGAATTTTTGGTGAAATGTCTTTTTCTTTTCCATAGTTAAATCCTCGAAAATGAGCTTCGCACATCCTTTTCGCCTAAGAAATAGATGATTAAAGCAGGAATCATAAACATTACTCCACAGGCGAACACAATGTCTATGTTTGCTGTGCTTGCCGACAGAGAAACAGACAAGGGGTATTTTGCCTTGTCGGTAAAGTAGATAAGGGGTTGTTCAACCACACCCCAGGTGTCAACAAATGTGAGCAGAGCAAGGGATATAAGTCCGCCTCTGATTTGAGGTAAAATAATCTGAAAGAATATCCTTATGTAGGACGCACCGTCAACCCTTGCCGCCTCTATGGAGGTGTCGGAAACATACCTTACGCTTTGCCTTAACAGGCATATGCCAAAGGCAGAGAATGTGCCGGGCAAAATTATACTCATTACATTGTTCAGCAGATTAATTTTCTGATACATAAAGTAGCTTGGTACAAGGGTAACCTGAATGGGCAGTATAAGTAAAATCATATACACAAAGAAGATTTTATCTCTGCCGGGGAATTTCAGCTTGCCAAAGGCAAAGGCTGCAAGGGAAGAAACAACAAGCTGACCTATAACGGTGGGAAGTGTTATGATAACAGAGTTCCAAAATTCGCTGAGGTATTTGCTGTTTCTGAAAAACACCTTGTAGTACTGCTCCAAGGAGAAATCCTCGGGAAATAATTTTAGAGATGCGTAACTGCCTGTTGTAAAGTCCAGCATATCTATAACCTCTTTGCCGGACATAAAGGAGCTGATAATCATATATACCACAGGAAAAAGGAAGATAACCGTGAGTATTATGAGAAGTGTATATTTTAAGATGGCTTTAATTTGAAGTTTCTTTTTCATTATTTTCCTCATTCCAGATAATCGGATTTGCGTTCATAAAGGAAGAATATAAGCATTAGTCCTATGAAAATAAGTGACATTACAATAGCCGAGGATGAAAGCTGTGGGTAGTTAAAGTTGTTGTAGTTGTTGTTGATAAAGTTTTGCAAAAAGTAAATGTTTTCGTTTGGATATGTGCCAAACAGGGAAAAGGACTCCCTGAACATTCTGAAGGAATTGATTACCGCCATTAAGAATACAAAGAATGTTGTTGGGGTGATAAGGGGAAGTGTGATTTTTATTGTGGTTTTAAATCCACCGGCACCCTCAAGGTAGGCACTTTCGTGTACCGACTTTGGCAGATTTGCAAGTCCTGCTGTAAAAAGTATCACACAAAAACCGCAGTTTTTCCAGATGTAGATTATTATAATCATCACCATTGAAAAGCCACTGCTGAAAAATTGAACGGTGTCAATTCCAAGTGAGGACAGAAGGTTGTTTACAACGCCGTAATCGTCAAAAAGTAACTGCCAAACATAGATAAGGGATGCGGCTGGTATTACAATGGGCATCAGGTATGCACTTCTGAAAAAGGCAGATATTTTCTTAAAGCTTGCAAGGAACTTTGCAATTAAAAAGGATATTATCATCAAAAGTGGAATTGCCACTGCGGTGAATATTACTGTGTTCCTTAAAGCATACAAGAATGCCTTATTTTGAAAGAGCTTTATGTAGTTGTCAAGCCCTGCAAAGCTTCCCTTTGAAACAAAACTGCTGTAAACACACATAATGTAGGGTATTACATAGAAAACAGCAATTCCTATTAACGAGGGCAAAAGGAAGATGTATGCCCAGACCACTTGTTTTTTCTCAAATTTCATCTTGCCACCTGTTATTCGTAAAGATAGATTTTTGTTTTGGAGTTTAGGTTGGTAATAAAGTTATCAACGGAAATTTTACCCTCAAGGTAATCGTCTGTCAAATCTCCGATTACCTTGTCGTTGTAGTAACCGTCCCTCACTTCAAAGGTATTTATGTTCTTGATATGGTTGATATATCTTTCCATAAAACTGCTGTCCTTGGTAATGTGGTTTACCTTATTTTCCTCATACCTCATATCGGTGTAGGCGTTTTTGAATGCCTCGTTGTTTACAGGCAGGTTGTAGGTTTCGCCGTAGGTTGTATCGTAGGATATAAACCTTTGCATCCTTTCCCCAAGGGAGTATTTTATGAATTTGTACGCTTTTTCCTGCTTATCGGAGTTGGCGTTAATCATAAAGCCACAGGTTACAATGCCCCTTGAAATATCCTTGTTTTCTGTAATTCCGTCAATAAATGTGGTTTGCACAGAATTTGCAACATAGTTTTCAAAGTTACCTCGTTCTTGTTCGTAAACATAGTCGTCAAATAATTTTTGATTATTCTCCCAGCCGTTTAATGGGTCAAACTCCTCGGAGGAAAAAAATTCGTTTGCGTATTCCTCAAGGGTAACTTGTTCAAGGTCGTAGCTCATAAATGTGTCTGTGCTTATCCCCTGCATATTGTACAGTGCGTAGTTTATGGGAGTGTAAATTCCGCTTTCGGTATTAAAGGACCCCTTGGCAAAAAGGCAGGTGTTGTCGTCAACGGAATGTTCGGTATCTTCACCCTTCATATCCTTTGTTATAAGCTTTTTAAGGGTTTCTATGGTTTCCCTAAATTCCTTTGTGTCAAAGGAGGTTGTCAGCTTTTCCTCGTCAATATTGTCGTTTATGTACTGAAGCAAAATCTCCTTGGAGCTTTGGTAGCCTTCCAAAAGGCTGACGGTTTTTTCACTGTTTTGTAGCTTTTCAAAAACATCACCTATGGTTTTGTAGGTGGGTTTTGTGTTTTTGTCAATGCCGTATTCCTCCATAAGGAAGGTGTTTGTAATAAAGATGTCAGGTCTGTACAGCATTGGCATCATATATCTTTTGCCGTTATAAACTCCGGTGTCCATCAGGCTTTGATTGTAGTTTTTCATATCAAGTGCTTTTTCTGACTTGTCATTTTCAATAAAGGTGTTCATATCCACAAATGCCCCTTGGTCAATGAGCTTTGATATTGGAAGTTCGTTGTCAAGTACGATAATATCCGGACCGCCACCTGCCATTATCTCGGTGGACATCTGCTGAATCATTCTGTCCCTTGAATCAAACTTTACAACGGTAACAGAATTTTCTCCCTCTCCGTTTAGCATACAGTAGCCGTTGTACATATGAGCCATATCCAGCAGAGGATAGTAAAACATAGTGTCATTGTCGTAGTGCATATCCTCGTTTTCACGGTCAACATAGGTGTAAATTGTCACTTTATTTGGGTTTTCTGTTTCCGATGAATTTGCGGTATTGGGTGTGATATATTCCTCTTCTCCGCCACAGGAGCATAAAAATAATATGGAAACAACAGTTATTATGGATAAAATTCCTTTAAAAAGACTTTTGCTGTACTTCATAGTCTGCTTACCTTTCGCCAAGATGCCTATATACTAAGAGTATATCATTTTTTTCGCATAAATAAAATAGGAAAATTCTACAATCAACAGTTGCGAAAAATGTAAAATACGACAAAAAACTGCCCAACCATTTCGGTTAGGCAGTTAATATTAAGGAAACACTGAATAAATCACTTTACACATCTTGTTTGCATATTTTCCGTCGGTTAGCCCAAAAAAATCCTCGCAATACGTCAGTATTCCTGCGGTTTTTTGAACTAACCGACAAAAAATCTGACTGCACAATATGTGCAAATGATTTAATCAGTGTTTCCTTAGTTTGAAACATAGTTAAGTGGGTTTTGTCTGTCGCTTCTCTGGTCGCCTGTTCTTACCTCAAAATGTAGGTGATTGCCGAAGGACTGACCTGTTGAGCCGATTGCACAGATTGACTGACCCTGTGACACCTGCTGACCCTGACTTACATATACAGCGGAGCAGTGACCGTAAAGTGTTTTGTAGCCGTCACCGTGGTTGATGATGACATAGTTACCGTAACCGCTGTCGTCATAGCCTGCCCATTCAACTGTACCGCCCTTTGAGGCAACAATGGTTGCACCGTAGCAGTCGCCGTCGGCTATGTCAATGCCTGTGTGGAACTCACCGCCCTCACGGTATCCGTAAGGTGAGGAGATTGTGTGTACTGACGGTACAGGCCATATGAATCCGGCACTGCTTACTTCACTTGTATATACTTCGGAAGTATCACTGCCCTTGCCCTTTGTAACAACCTTAGTTACAGGCTTTTTAATGGTCTTAACATCTGTAATTACAGCGTCAACCTGAACACCGTCAATGAGGGAAATTCTGTATGTGGTCTTTTGCTTACCGCAAACACCCTTTTTGGTAACTTTTTTGTATGAAGAATCCTGCTTCTTGTCATACTTTACCTTGGTGTCGTAAGGTGTTTTTTCTGTCAAAACAACATCAGTCTTTACAAGCACCTGAAGGAGTTTTTTGCTTTTAGCAGTTTTGATTATTTCGTCAACTGACTTTAAATCGCTGTTGTTAAAGATTCCCTCTTTAACCTCAACATTGTTGTAAAATCCGATTTCGGATTCCTCGTCATAATATTCCTTGTCATCCTTTAGTAATTCCTCAAGGGATGAATTTAACTCATCATATGAATCACAAGCACCAATGAACTTTCCGTTGATGTAAAGTCCGGCACTGTTGTTTGAGAGGGAAGTGTCTGTGGAAACCATTGCGTTTGACACCTGATTTGCAGTTGCGGATGTTTCCTCAACACCCATCATTTTAACCTGATAAACCGGTGTGAAGTTTGCGTCAACATCTTCGCTTAACTTGTCATTTGTGATTTCCCTTGCCTGCTGAATTACTCCTGTGTCTGAAACAGAGGCAAAGGTTTCTCCGCCGCACTGTACAGACAAACCAAAGTCAATGTAATTTGTCCAGTAACCAATAGTGAGAACAAGGAGTGCCACCGCTGTGACAGGGACAACAAAATTCTGCATTACCTTTCTTGGTGTAATACTATTTATAATTTCCTTTAGAGAGAAGTTTTTAATTGCACCCAGTGCATTTTTAATTGCTTTTGCGGGAACAATAAGTATGAAGTACATAACAGTAAGAAGAATACTGCTTAATGTGAGAGCTTTCTTACTTCTCTTTTTGAACTTCTTGA
>JAQXVY010000055.1 GCA_029225165.1 Oscillospiraceae bacterium | reverse complement strand
CAGTGGCTTATGTCAAAGCTAAAGGACAACGGAGTTAAGCTTGAGGATGTGTTTATTGCACAAACCGATGGAGAAAACGACCTTTCTGTCTATGTGGATACCACTAAGGCAGACACAAACGACAGATTTCAGTAACGAAAGGACAACCTATGGTTATTATGGCTGTGGATTTGGGAAAAGCAAGGACAGGTATTGCCCTTTGTGACAAAACAGAACTTTTGGCGTCACCCCTTACCCAAATCAATGAATACAACAGGAAAAAACTCCTTGACAAAATTTCTGACCTTGCAAAGGAAAAGAGGGCAGAGCTTTTGGTGGTTGGTCTGCCAAAAAATATGGACGGAAGCGAGGGGGAGTCTGCAAAGAACGCAAGAGATTTTGCAGATGAGCTTGCAGAAAAAACAGGACTGCCTGTTGATATGCAGGACGAAAGAGGAACAACAATTACGGCACATAATTACCTTAACGCCACCGACACAAGAGGAAAAAAGAGGAAGTCCGTGGTGGACGCTGTGGCGGCAACTATAATACTTGAGGACTACCTAAACCGAAAACACAATTCAAAGTAAATATTACCATCACCTGTCATTCCTCGACAACCCTGTCATTCCGAGCTTGTCGAGGAATCTGAAAGGAAAGCAATAGTGAATTAACCGACACTATCAGGGTATATGAAAGTATGGACTAAACAAAGCCTCCATCGGATGAGGGAGGTTGGATGTAAGCAAAGGTTTCATCAAGTGGCAGGGAATTCCTCGGCAAGCTGGTCATGACAGAGGTGTGGCTGTTGTAAATTTGTTAAAAAATTGTCAATTAATATACAAAATGAATTTATTTAGGACAAAATTTGCACATTTTAAGGATTGATTTCCTGTTGTTTTGGTAGTATAATGTTATTATGCAATCTATATAATTTATTGTTGCATAATTGGAGAGAATTTAAGGAGGACAAGCATATGTCAACAAAAGCTAATTACAAAACAGAAGAAATTGGCGCAGGTAAAGTTGGTTTTTCAAAGACAAGATCAATCATTGAAACAGCTTTCTACGGCAACAATGTTATTCCAGTAAACACACTAAAGGAAGCATATAATCTTGCAAAGAATTCACCCGGAACAATCGTAACTGATCTCCCTGTTTACAGAGGAGAGGAGTTCGGTCTTGACAGAGATGCCAAGGTGCTTTTGATGAATGACGGTGCTGTAACAGGCCGTTACGCAGCTGCTCGCCGTATCAAGGGCGAACCGGGCGTTGACGACACAAAGCTTGACAAGGTTGTTATGGACGCTGTCTATAAGACAAGATTCAGAAAGATGTATCACGCAACAGTTTTCGTTGGTCTTGACCCTGAATTTATGGTTAAGGCTCACCTTCTCATTCCTGAGGGTGAAGAAAACCTTATGTATTCCTGGATGCTCAACTTCCAGTATATGTCTGACGAATATGTAAAGATGTACAAGAATTCAAAGGCTGTAGGCGACGGTAAAGAGGCTGACATCTACATCTTCTCCGACCCACAGTGGGCACCAACAGAAAGCCCTGATGTTGATTACAGCTGTCTTAGCGACCCACTTACACTTTGCTACTTTGATACAGAGGCTAACTGTGCTGCTATCCTTGGTATGAAGTACTTTGGTGAGCATAAGAAGGGCACACTTACAATGGCTTGGGCTATTGCTAACAGAAACGGTTACGCATCCTGCCACGGCGGACAGAAGGAATATCTCCTTGACGGCGATAAGAAGTTCGTTGCTTCCGTATACGGTCTTTCAGGCTCAGGTAAGTCAACACTTACACACGCAAAGCACGGCGGCAAGTACGAGATTAAGGTTCTCCACGATGACGCATTTATCATCAACACAGATACCTGTGCGTCTATTGCACTTGAGCCAACCTACTTTGACAAGACTGCTGACTATCCTGCCGGTTGCCCTGACAACAAGTATCTTCTCACTTGTCAGAACTGCGGTGCTACAATTGACGAGGACGGCAAGGTTCAGCTTGTAACTGAGGATATCCGTAACGGTAACGGCCGTGCTATCAAGTCTAAGCTTTGGTCACCAAACAGAGTTGACAAGATTGATGCTCCTGTTAACGCTATCTTCTGGATTATGAAGGACCCAACAATCCCACCTGTAGTTAAGCTAAAGGGTGCTTCCCTTGCTTCTGTAATGGGTGCAACACTTGCTACAAAGACTTCTACTGCTGAAAGAGTTAAGGCAGGTACAGACCTTAACGCACTCAGAATTGTTCCTTATGCTAACCCATTCAGAACATACCCACTTAAGAACGACTATGAGAAGTTCAAAAAGCTTGTTGAAGAAAAGAATGTTGATTGCTACATCATCAACACAGGCGACTTTATGGGTAAGAAGGTTAAGCCTGCCGATACACTTGGTATTCTTGAAACAATCGTTGAGGGCAAAGCAGAATTTAAGCCTTGGGGTCCATTCTCCGACATTGAGATTATGGACTGGGACGGCTTTGAGGTTAATATGGATGACCCTGCTTACAAGGCTGCTCTTAAGGACGCTATGCAGAACCGTGTAGACGCTGTTGAAGGCTTTGCTACAAAGAAGGAAGGCTACGACAAGCTTCCTGACGAGGCTCTTGAGGCTGTTAAGAAGGTTGTTTCCGAGCTGGAATAATCTTTTTTGACTGAATTAATTTCAATAGTATTGGCGGTTGTCCTGTGACAACCGCCTTTCTGTTTTGGGGGATTTGTTGTGAAAAAAATCTTGTCATTAATACTTTTTATCCTTTTAATCTTTTCAGGATGCAGTGAGCCACAGGAAAATAAAGAAACAACAGAAACAACAAAACCCACAACCGCAACTACAGTACCTGTAAACCCCGAAATGACAAAGGAACTTGATTTGGCACTTAGCAATGTAAGCTTCAAGGGTGTTGCCTGTATTTATAGCAACGGTAACAGGATTTATGAGGGCTATAAGGGTTATGCCGACTTGGACAAAAAGGTAAAAAACAGTTCCCAAATTACATACAGAATAGGCTCCTTGTCAAAACAGTTTACCGCCGTTTGTATTGGTATTCTTTACGAAAAGGACGAAATTTCACTTGACCAAAAACTAATTGATTTTTACCCTGAGTGTAAATACGGAAATGATGTAACAATTAAGTCTTTACTAAATATGACAGCCGGAATCCCCGATTACTCCTGTTCAAGGGCAGATAATATCCAGTATTCAAATGATGAGTTGGGCTTTGAGATTTCCACTTTCGCTAAGGAAGATAACATAAAAAATATTGAGGAATTCATTTTAAACCAAACTCCTAATAATGTGGAAAAGGGTAGCTACGACTACAGCAACAGCAACTACTTTCTCCTTGGCAGAATTATCGAAAAGGTAAGCAACATGGATTACGAAGCTTTTGTTAATGAGAATATTTTAGAGCCTCTGAATATGAAAAACACTTCCTTTGAACAAACTTCTCTTACATCAACAGGCTACTACAAGGGTGTAAATGAATTTGAAGTTTTAAAGGAATTTAATCAGGAGTGGACTCTCTATCCGGGGGCATTTTTCGCAAATGCAGATATGATTTCTTCCGCCGACGACCTGTTCAGATGGTATTGTGCCCTTAAGAACAATGAGATAATCACCCAAAACACCTTTGATATTCTCACCAAAAACAGCGGTTCAGGCTTTGGTATGGGGATGATTACCGACAACCCTATAGTATACTTTATTAACGGTCACATTGGTGCATATACATCTTTTTTAGGCTTTTCAAAAACTGATGATTTTGCTGTGATAACCCTAAGTAACCATTTTAGCGATGATGTAAATTACAACAATATTGGTGCTAAACTGGGGAATATCGCAATAAAATACGAAAAGCAGAATTCTTAATTTATCCCTGTTGACATATTTTTTATTCAATTTTATAATGAAAAAGGACAAAACATTTTGGAGGTTGTTATGGATTTTTTTGATGTGATTAAGGAAAGAAGAAGTGTTCGTAAGTATAAAGAAAACACACCTGTAGAAAGGTCTGTTGTGGAAGAAATTATAAGGGACGCACAGCTTGCACCCTCTTGGAAAAATTCTCAAACTGCCCGTTATTATGTGGTTATGGGGGAAGAAAAGTTAAAGAGTGTAAAAGCAAATTGCCTTATGGAATACAACCAAAATAATTGTCGGTTTGCACCTGTTTTAATTGTCACAACCTATGTAAAAAATGTTGCAGGGTTTGAAAAGGACGGTACTCCAACAAATGAGTTTGGCAACGGCTGGGGCGCATATGACCTCGGACTTCAAAACGAAAATTTGGTTTTATCCGCAAGGGCAAGGGGACTTGACACCCTTGTAATGGGTATTCGCAAGGCTGACAAGCTCCGTGAAGAGCTTTCAATTCCCCAAGATGAAGAAGTAGTTTCCGTTATCTCCTTGGGATACAGGGATATTGAACCTCAAATGCCAAAGAGAAAAGACCTTTCGGAAATTGCGAAGTTTTTTTGATTAGTATATTTATATGTTTATTTGACTGTCACAGTGTGGCAGTCTTTTTTTTGCATTTAAAATGCTAAAATTTTTCAAAAAAATTTCCCACAATGCAATTATTGCATTGATAACATTAAAAAATATCTCTACAATTATTGGTGTCCTCAAAAAAATATAAAAATAAAATAAAAAATATCCTGCACGAGGACAAGCAATAAAATAATAAATAATTCAGAGAGGTTTTATGGAAGGAGAAATTATCGTTGCCCTTGTAACCTTTGCAGGTTCGGCAATCGGTACTGTTGGCGGTATTCTTGCCACCAATAAGCTGATGTCCTACCGCATTGAACAGCTTGAAAAAAAGGTTGACAAACACAACCGAGTTGTTGAGCGAATGTACGAGGCTGAAAAGAAAATTTCTGTAATTTCGGAAGAAATCAAGGTTGTAAATCATAGAATTAAAGGAATTGAGCATTTAGGAGGTAAGTAGGATGAAAAACTATAAGAAATGGCTTAAATGTGCAGGCGTTAGGGCGATTAAGACAGTTGCTCAAACAGCGGTGTCTACAATCGGCGTGTCTGCAGTGATGTCGGAGGTAAACTGGCTTGCGGTTTGCTCTGCATCACTTCTTGCCGGCATACTATCCCTGCTAACATCTATTAGTGGTCTGCCTGAAATCAAGGAGGATGACTTAATTGACAAGTAGGGGAATAGATGTCAGCAGATGGAATGGACTGGTTAATTACAAGGCGGTAAAGTCCGTTGGAATTGACTATGTAATTATTCAAAGCGGTTACGGAATGGAAACAAGTCAAAAGGACCCGTATTTTGAGGAGAATTACAAAAGGGCAAAGTCGGCTGGACTGAAAATCGGTGTTTACCACTACAGCTATGCAAAGTCCGTTGCCGAGGCAAAAAGAGAGGCTAAGGTGTGCCTTAGCATTATCAAGGGGAAAACCCTTGATTTGCCTGTTTATATTGATATGGAGGAGGATTCACTTTCATATTTAGGCAAAAGCACCCTGACCAAAATTGCCGAAGAATTTTGTAACATAATCAAAAAATCAGGTTATACCGCCGGTGTGTACGCCAATGCAAATTGGTTCAGGAATTTCCTTGACTATCAAGGTCTTAGAAATAAATACTCCATATGGCTTGCCCAGTACGGAAGTACAAGAGATTTTGAGTGTGACATCTGGCAGTACAGCGACAACGGCAGAATTAAGGAAAATGCCTGTAATTTTGATATGAACTATGTTTACAAAACACCTGAAGTTAAGGTAAAGGTAACGAAAAATTCCGGACTTTACCCATATCCCTACAACGACCCTGTGGGAAAAACAAGCGTTCCGTCCTTAACCCTAAAAAGGGGAGCAACAGTTCAGTGGATTAAAGATGATAAATACGGTTGGTCTAAGGTTAAGTACAAGGGTAAGGAATACTACATTGTAAACAGCCACCTTTCAAGGAAGGGTCTTTCCTCTTATCCAAAGGAAATTTTGAAGAAGGACACAAAGGTGTATGTAGAAAAGAAAGGCAGACTTATCAAAGCCAAAATACTGAAAAAGGGAACAAAAGTAAATGTTCTTTGCACTGTCATAAAGGGCAGATACAAAGGCTATGATTACCTTGGAAAAGGAAAAAGCAGATATTACAGAAAGTAAACCGGGCAGGCAGGGGAATTTCCCTTGCCTGTTTTTTTAAAGGAATAGTTTATTAGCAGTGGGAAGGACCGCCCATATTTGGACGGCCCTTCTTTTTGCTTACTTTTTTACTTCTTACTCTTACTTTTTGGGGCTTATTTTACAGAGTTTTCGTAGCTTTCAATCATCTTTTTAACCATATTACCGCCGATTTGACCGGCCTGACGAGAGGTAAGGTCACCGTTGTAGCCGTCCTTAAGGGTTACGCCTACTTCTGAAGCTGCCTCCATCTTAAGTCTGTTAAGTGCAGCCTTTGCCTGTGGTACATTAATCTGATTACTTGAGTTTGACATATTAATTTCCTTTCTTTTCAGCACTTGCATCAGAGGGACCTCTTTATGATTCTGTATGCTACATTGCATAAATTTGTCCATTGGTGCAACACTACTGAATGTTTCTTTTATCTTTATATCAAGCAACGATTTCTCGTTGCAATAGTATTGTGTGGATTTAAACACGAAATATTAAATGTAAAATCTGCTTTGTTTTTTGTAAAAATATGGACAAAAAAATGGAAAAAGCGAGTTGCAAAAAGCAACCCGCCATACTATTAGTTAATATATTGTTTTTAAAAAAGATTGTTTATCCTTGCGTGATTTTTTATAGCCTCAAAGGTTTCGTCACTTATATCGTGCTCGATTTTACAGGCGTCTGCGTCTGCAACATCTTTGCTGACTCCCAATTTTTCAAAAAATGCCGAAAGTGTTGTATGCCTGTCGTATGTTTTTTCTGCAACCTCTGTGCCAAGCTCTGTGAGCTTTAGATGCCCATCTTTGTCGGCGGTAACATAACCGCCGTCCTTTAAAATTCCCATAGCCTTGCTTACACTTGGTTTGGAATATCCCATATATTCCCCCACATCAATAGCACGGACAAAGGGATTTTTTTTGCTGAGAATGTATATTGTTTCAAGGTACATTTCGCCTGATTCCTTCAACTGCATAATGTAACCTCCCTGTGAAAAGCTTTATTATGAATTATTTTAACATATTATATGTCTATATGCAAATTTAAAGTTTTAAAATAGATTTATTAGGTATTTAACTTGCACAAACGGTCTGTATTTTGTACAATAAAAGAAAAGGGGGCATAAAAATTGAACCTGTGTGAAATTGTGGCAAAATTAAACAGCAATAACGATTTGACGGATGAGGAGCTGATTTTTTTTATTGAGAATAATAGTAGTGACTCTGACAGTTTGTTACAAAAATATGCACAAAAAATGTCCCACAAATATTTCGGAAAAAATATCTATTTGCGTGGACTGATTGAATTTACAAATTATTGCAAAAACGACTGCTACTATTGCGGTATTCGCCGTAGCAATCAAAACGCCCAAAGATACAGACTTAGTAAGGAAGAAATACTTGATTGTTGCAAAATGGGGTATGACCTTGGGTTTAGGACTTTTGTCCTGCAAGGTGGAGAGGACGGATATTTCACCGACGATGTGCTATGCAGTATTTTGTATGAAATACATAGCAAATATCCGGACTGTGCTATAACTTTGTCATTAGGTGAAAGGAGCAAAGAAAGCTACAAGAGGTTTTTTGAAAATGGTGCCGACAGATACTTATTAAGGCAGGAAACCTCTTCAAAAAGCCACTATGAATTTCTACACCCAAAGGAGATGTCATTCCTAAACAGACAGCGGTGCCTTTATGATTTAAGGGAGATCGGCTATCAGGTTGGGTGCGGACTAATGGTAGGCTCGCCAAACCAAAGGGCAGAGGATTTGGTTAAAGATTTGCGTTTTATGCAACAGCTAAAGCCACAAATGATTGGCATAGGTCCTTATGTTCCCCACAAGGATACGCCCTTTGCAAATTATAAAAGAGGAAGTCTTGAACAGACACTTAAAATGCTGGGGATAATCAGGCTGATGTTTAAGAATGTTTTGCTGCCGGCAACAACATCCTTGGGAACAATACATCCAAAGGGAAGAGAAATGGGAATACTCTACGGTGCAAATGTGGTAATGCCCAATCTTTCCCCATTAAATGTGAGAAAAAAATATATGCTCTATGACGGAAAAATCTGTACCGGAGATGAATCGGCACAGTGCAGAATTTGCCTTGAAAAAAGGCTAAACAGCATAGGCTGCAAGGTACTTATGTCAAGGGGCGACCACCCTGATTTTGTAAAATAAAAGAGTTCATAATTTTGTCATTTATTTTGAATGACTTTACAAATAATTTGTATTTAGTAACGAGCGATTTCGTAAATGTGCACAAAAAATACATTTTTTTGTTATGAATAAAATCAATAGTCAATGAGTATATTTTGATATATAATAGTAATGGATATATGTATCTTACTATGTCTGACAACAAAATTTCCTGAAGGACTTTTGTTAAGTATTAACTGAAATTTGTCACAATACGACAGTGGTCATATGTTATTATACTTAATACGGGATTTTTCGTAAGAATTTTATTATACTGGAGGAATAATATGAAGTTACCTAAAAAAGAAGTAGTGGCTATGCTTCTTGCAGGTGGACAAGGCTCTCGACTTGGAGTGTTGACCAAAAAGATAGCCAAACCCGCTGTACCCTTCGGCGGTAAATACAGAATAATTGACTTCCCGTTATCAAACTGCACCAATTCGGGTATTGAGGCAGTTGGTGTTCTTACTCAGTATCAGCCATTGGTGCTGAATGAGTACATAGGCAACGGACAACCCTGGGAGCTTGACGGTATGCACGCAGGTGTTACCTGCCTTAGCCCATACGAGTCAAAAAAGGGCTCTGAATGGTATTCCGGCACAGCCAATGCTATCTATCAGAACATCAGCTTTATCGAAAGGTACAACCCTGACTATGTTGTAATTCTTTCCGGCGACCATATCTACAAAATGGACTATGCAGATATGGTTAAGTTCCACAAGGAGCACGATGCAGCCTGTACTATTGCAGTTATTGATGTACCCCTTGAAGAGGCTTCTCGATTTGGAATACTCAATACTAACGAGGACGGCTCAATCTATGAATTTGACGAAAAGCCTGAGCATCCCAAGAGCACAAATGCATCTATGGGTATCTATGTTTTCAGTTGGCAAAAGCTGAGGAAGTACCTCATTGAGGATGCAAAAAATGAAAACAGCAGTAACGACTTTGGCAAGGATGTTCTTCCTGCAATGCTTAACGCAGGGGAAAGAATGTTTGCATATCCGTTTGAGGGCTATTGGAAGGATGTAGGTACTGTTGAGTCCCTTTGGAACGCAAATATGGATTTGCTTGATCCTAATCTTACCCTTGACTTAAGGGATATTTATTCCAAAAATCCAATGCTGCCTCCTCATTTTGTTTCAGATGACGCAGATGTTAAGAATTCCAACATTTCCGACGGATGTATGGTTGAAGGTGAGGTACATAACTCCATCCTGTTTGCAGGTGTTACTGTTGAAAAGGGCGCAAGGGTTGACTACTCCATTATTATGCCTAACACTGTTATCAAGGCCGGTGCTGATGTTCGCTATTCCATTATTTCCGAAAATACAGTAATCGGCAAAAATGCCCGAGTAGGTTGTAATCCTGAGGATGCCGTCGATAAGGACAACTGGGGTGTTGCTGTAATTGGTGACGACCTGAATATTGGCGATAATGTAGTTGTGCCGCCTAATGCTATGATTGGTGAAGATTTGGAGGCAGAGTAATGAGTAGAAGTAACAATGTTTTAGGACTAATCTTTGCTAATACAAACGGAAGCTGTATTAGCCAGTTAACAAACAAGAGGACAATGGCAAGTGTACCCTTTGGTGGTAAGTACCGTTTAGTTGATTTTCCTCTTTCAAATATGAGCAACGCAGGAATTAACAATGTTGGCATTATTGCGTCAACCCACTATTTCAGTCTTATGGATCATGTGGGCAACGGATATGCATGGGATTTGTCAAAGAGAAAAAGCGGACTTACAATTCTGCCTCCGTTTAGCGGAAAAAGCTTTGACAATGCCCTTGAAACTCTTGCAAATCTTCACGGTTACATAGAGCATGGCAACGAGGAGGATGTCCTAATCTGCCACACAAATTGTGTTGCCAACATAGACTATCAAAAAATGTACTATCAGCACAAAAAGACCGAGGCTGACATTACATTCTGCTACAAATATCAGGATATTGAAAACAACAAATCCTTCCCGATGATTGCCGAGCTGGACGACGACGGAAGAATTAATAAATTGCAGATTAACCCGCCTGCAACAGGTGACTGCAACCTTGTTACAGGCTCAATGCTTATCAAAAAGGATTTGCTTATGTCTATTGTAAGGGAATGTGTCAGCACAAATAATGTTGATTACCGCAGACTGTTCCTTAACTTTGACCTAAAGAGGTTCCGTGTGTTCGGCTACAAGCATCCGGGATATTTGAGAACAATTTGCTCAATGCAGGATTATTACTCAATAAATATGGAGCTTATGAATGCTGATGTCAGGGCAGATGTGTTTAATTCCGAGCGTCCAATCTATACAAAGGTGCGTGACGACCGTCCGTCAAGATACGGCTTTGACTCCGTTGTTAAGGGAAGCCTTATTGCACAGGGCTGTATAATTAACGGAGAGGTTGAAAACTGCATCATTTCCAAGGGTGTTTACATTGGACAAAACACAAAGGTGAAAAATTCCATTATTATGCAGGACAGCGTAATCGGTGACAACGCAACAATCAGCAATGTGGTAATTGACAAGGACTGCAACATTGCCGCTAATCAGCAGCTTATCGGTGCACCAAACTACCCTGTTTACATAGAAAAGGGTTCAATCATTTCTTAAACCGCTAAATTACGCTTAAAATCTATTTCTTGTAAGTATTGTTTTTTGCGTGAATTATGTTATACTTATAATAATAATCTTAATAGGAGGTAATTAAGATGAGAATATTATACTGTGCAAGTGAAGCTAATCCTTTTTGCGGTAGCGGTGGACTTGCTGATGTAGCAGGCAGCTTGCCACATACCCTTGTAAGAAAGGGTCAGGATTGCAGAATTGTTGTACCACTGTACGGTTCAATTCCACACGAACTAAGGCGTCAGTTGCAATACATCACAAACTTTTGGGTTCCTGTTGGCTGGAGAAGTCAGTATTGCGGACTTTTCTGGGCAAGCTGGAACGGATGTACATACTACTTCATTGATAATGAGTATTACTTCAACAGGGATAAGCTCTATGGCTACTATGATGATGCAGAGAGATATGCTTTCTTCTCCCGTGCTATTATGGAAATGCTCCCATACATAGACTTCCATCCCGATATTATCCATTGTAACGACTGGCAAACAGCACTTGTGCCTGTTTACTACTATATGTTCTACAGTAAAAATCCTTGGTACTACAACATAAAGAGCGTGTTTACAATCCACAACATTCAGTATCAGGGAATGTACGGCTGGGAGGTTAACACAGAATGTGTTGGTATTCCGCCAACAGAAACAAAAATTCTTGAAATGGACGGAAAGCTGAATATGATGAAGGGCGCTATTCAGTGTGCCACAAGAGTTACAACAGTTTCTCCATCCTATGCGGCAGAAATCAAGGACCCATGGTATTCCTACGGCCTTGACCCGGCCCTTAATAGAAATCACTGGAAGCTGTGCGGTATCCTTAACGGTATTGACTGTGCATCCTACGACCCTGCAACAGACTGTCAAATCTATGCAAACTACACCCGTGACGATATGTCCGGCAAGGGCATCTGTAAGCAGAAGTTACAGGAGAGATTAAATCTTCAGCAGAGCTGGGATACACCTATTGTTGCTATGGTTACAAGACTGGTTGGTCACAAGGGACTTGACCTTGTGCGTGGCGGTATTCGTGATTTGCTCAACACTCAGAAGATGCAGTTCGTTATCCTTGGCTCCGGTGACAAGGAATATGAGGACTTCTTCAATATGCTGGCTTGGGACTATCCCGGAAGAGTATCCTTCTGCCACGGCTTTGTACCTGAACTTGCAAGAAAGATTTATTCAGGTGCAGACATCTTCCTGATGCCGTCAAAGCAGGAGCCTTGCGGATTGTCACAGATGATTGCTTTGCGTTACGGCACAATCCCTGTTGTTCGTGAGGTTGGCGGACTTAAGGACTCTGTCTTTGATTCAGCTGATAACTACGGCAACGGCTTTACATTCAGAAACTATGACATTGCCGATATGTGCAACGCTGTAAAGAGAGCACTTGCAGGTATCAACGATGACTGGGGATGGCACCAGCTTATGTGGCGTGCAATGATGAGCGACAATTCTTGGGACAAGAGTGCTCAAGATTACATCAATGTTTATAACGACACACTTAACTGGAGATAAATTATCAAAACAACAATGAGGGGCTTCTTTTGAAGTCCCTTTTGTGTTGCAAATAAATCTGTTGTGTGATATTATTTTTGTATAAATATTATATTATAGTTTTCGGACAATTTTCGTCGGATAGGAGGCAAAAAAATGAAAAAGAACAAGAAAATTTCAATAGTAGGCATTGTGTTGGCATCGGTGGCTTTTATCGCATCAATAGTAGAGCTTGTGTTTTGCATTATGAACACTCCTCAGCTTATATTAATGCCTGTTCTCCTTATACTATTGTTGTTTGCTGTTTTGGTGGCAAATGTTATCAACCTTATCCGCATAGTAAAATACAACAAAAAGCAGCCTGAAAAGGACAAGTCAAATGAAAATTAAAGAGGGCTATGAAGTCAGACAGGTTGGAGAACAATATATTGTTGTTGCTTTGGACGATACCCCTGAAGAATACAGGGGTATGATTACACTTAATAACAGCGGTTATTATATTTGGAACAAGCTGAAAAGTGACATCTCCTACAACAGCCTGCTCAGTGACCTTGTGAATAAATATGACGCTCCTGCTCAGGTTATCAAAGCGGATTTGGACACCTTTTTGAAAAATGCAAAAAGGGTAAATATTCTTGAAGCATAGGAATAAATATGGATTTATATTTGCAGTACGGAGGCTATCTTGCAAAGCTCCTTGCATCATTAATAAAAAGTGAAACACCACCCAAACCAACCTTTGACCTTGACTGGGAAAAGTTCTTTGAATTTTGCAAAAGTCACAAGGTTGAGAATATGGTGTATTCCCAGCTGAAAAACCTTAACCTTGTACCTAAGGAAACACTGGAAAAATTTGGCGGAGCCAACGCCTGTATGTGTGTTGCAGAGGCAAAGCAGGAAATACTGTCCCAAAAGATTTTTTCTGCTTTTGAAAGGGAAAAGGTTTCATATTTGCCCCTAAAAGGCATTGTAATAAAAAAACTATATCCTGTTGAAAATTACCGCACAAGTAATGATGTGGATATTCTTGTAAAGCAAAAGGACTTCCAAAAGGCAGAAAAGGTTTTGCAGGAATTGGGATACAGTTTCTTAGGGGAAAGCAACAGGGATAACGACTATCACAAGGGGTACTCAAAGGGCGTTGTGCATATTGAACTTCACTCCCACCTAACACCAAGGGACTCCTTGCAAAGGGAGTATTTCAACACGGCATTTGACAGGGCAGTTTGCAGTAATATTAATCCTTACAGATTTGATATGACTGACGAGGATTTGTACATATACACCCTGTATCACCTTTACAAGCACTTTGTAAAGGGCGGAGTCGGCGTGAGGTACTTCCTTGATATGTATATCTTGAAGGATAAACTGAGCCTTGATATGTGCTATGTGGAAAATGAACTCCAAAAAATCGGTCTAAAGAAATTTGAAAAAACTGTAACAGAGCTTTCACAGGTGTTCTTTGACAATAGTCCTATGGATAATCGCCTTAAGAAATTGGCTCGGTTTGTATATGTCAGCGGTGCTCACGGTGCTACACCCTTTTATGTAGTGTCAAAATTCAGCGGTGAGGGAACTTCAAAAAATCATTCCTTTATCAATAGGGTTAAGTTTTATTACGATTCTTGGTTCATCGGCAGAAAGGCAATGAGTATTCGTTACCCTATACTTAACAAACACGGCTTTTTGTTGCCCTTTTGCTATATCCACAAGGGAATATACACCCTGTTTTGTAAGCCGGAGGCAATCAAGGAACAGGCAGACAAAATGGTGAATGTGTATAATAAAAATGCAGAAAAGTATGTTGAAAACATCAACCGATTAGCAGGACTGTAAATTTTATTTAAAAATTAAACACAAATTCTTTCTTTCCTAATAATATGTAGTGTAAACGGAAAGGAGGAAAACGATATGTTTAACGGTTTCGGCGGCGGAAATTGCTGTTGGATTATTCTTCTCGTTATCATCATCCTTTGCTGCTGTGGCGGCGGTTGCGGCAACAACGAGTGCGGCGGATGTGGCAACGGATGCGGATGTGGCTGCTAATTAATTAAATTGGAATATAACAGAGAGGCTGTCCTTTTACGGGCAGCCTCTTGCTATGCTATGTTATTTATTTTTCTTCTTATAGTCGGTCAGAGGTCTTACCTTGCCGTCAGGTGTTTCAACATCAATGTTTTCAAGTCTTTGCTTAAAACCCGCCCTGAAATTTTCAAGATATTTTTTTCTAAGCTGTGCCTGTTCCTCAAGCTCATCAGGTGTAAGACCAACGGTCTTTTTCTTTTTTGCAAGTTCATTAATTCTCTTGATTAGTTCGTCCATTTTACTCAATCCTTATTGTTTTTTAAAAAAATATGTGTTACCATTGTACTATAAAATTAAGGAGAAATCAAATGGCACAGATTAGTTTACTTTACCCCGAAAATTCAAGTCAAAAAACCTGTGAAATGACACCGCAGGGGATTAACGACCTTTCCGTTGATTATATTGTTGAAAGCCTTACAAAGGATGTTTACGAGAAAAACAGCATCAAAAATATTCTTACAAACATCACAATGGACATTGATGTGATAAATTACAGGGCAGATGTTTTTGAGGATATTCTAAACTTTCCCCAGCTTCGTGAGGGGCTTGTTGCACTGCTTAAAAAACTGGAGGATTTGCGTGAGCTTGAAAAGTTCAACAAGGACGGTGACGCATCAGCCTTGTGGCAGTTAATCAACCGACTTAGGGAGATTGACGGTTATGTGCTTTGTATCACTATGCTTAAGGATATGCTGGCAAAAACTCCGATTCAGTCTGACGGACTTAAAAATCTGCAAAAAACTATTGAGGATATATACAATGAGGGCGGTTTTGACCTACTTAAAAAGGACATTGACGAAACTATGGAAAAGGCTCAAAAGCTTCGTTCCATCACCATTGGAGTAAACCTTGACAATGTGCTGAAGCCAAAGAATGCCGGTGTGATTTCCCTTAACAGCTTTGAAATAACAAACAGCGGACTTCTTAAAAACTTTATGGAGTTTACATCCAACAAAGAGGGGCTTAACAGCGATGAAGAGGTGCTGAAAAGCAGTAAACTTCACCCGGCAAACCCAAGCCTTCACAGGATGCAGTTTGGCAGTGTTGCTATGGGTGCAAACACGAATGTTCACATAGATACATCAGGCTCGGCAACAGGTGACGACCCGTTGTCGTCAAGCCTTTCAAAGGTTGTAACGAATATTCTGAAAAAGATGGTTAAGAGCATCAAGGCAACCTTGCAAAAGTATGTAAACATCAGTGGATATTCCCTTGTTACCCTTATGCCGGAGATTATTTTTTACATAAGGTTTGCAGAGCTTATAGATAAGATGAAAGAAAAGAACCTTACCGTTTGCAAGCCTTGTGCAATTAAGGGTGACAGGACAACAAAGGGCAGGGACATCTACAACATAAAGTTGGGCATTAAGCGAACAAATGGGGAAGAATTCGACATTATCGGCAACGACATAGACTTTAACGACGACCAAAGAATTTTTGTTATGACAGGGCCAAACAGGGGTGGTAAGACAACCTTTACCCAGGCTGTGGGTCACTGCTTCCTGCTTGCTCAATGCGGAATATATGTACCGGCAAAAAGCTTTGAATACTGTCCTGTGGACAACATATTCACCCACTTTCCCGCAGATGAAAACGAAACTGTTGACTTGGGACGACTGGGTGAGGAGAGCAAAAGGCTTTCTGACATTTTCAGCATAGCAACGGACAAATCTCTGCTCCTGCTAAACGAGAGCCTTGCCACAACCAATGTTGCCGAGGGTGTGTTTATCGCCAAGGATGTAATCAGGGCAATGGCTTACCTTGGAACAAGGGCAATTTTCAATACCCATATGCACGAATTGGCACATCACCTTGAGGAATATAACAGCGACAGTTCATCAAAGAGCAAGGTGCAAAGCCTTGTTACCGGGGTAAAGGACGGACACCGCAGTTTTAAATGCACAATAGCACCGCCACAGGGCGTTTCCTATGCAAAGGATATAGCCATTAAGTACGGAGTAACCTTTGACCAGATTAAGAAGAATATTGACAATAGAAATTGACACACTATATTTCAAAATCCACTTAAGGAGAAAAAATGGAAAAATTATCAAAAGACACCGAAAGAATTATGAATGAACGATTTGGTGGGGATAGCATTATTTCATTGGCGACAGCGGTAGATAACATACCGTATGTCAGAAATGTGGATGCCTTTTATCTTGACGGTTCATTCTATGTGTTGACATATGGATTGTCGAGTAAAATGGTGCAAATTGAAAAAAATTCCATTGTCGCCGTATCGGGGGAATGGTTTACAGCACACGGGAAAGGTATTAATTTAGGCTATTTCGCAAAGCCTGAAAATGAGTTTATAGCTGACAAGATGAAAACAGTATTTTCCCGGTGGATTGATAACGGACATAATAATTTTGATGATGAGAATACCTGTATCCTTCGTATTGAGTTAACAGACGGCGTCTTGTTCTCTAACGGTAAATGCTACGAAATTGATTTTTCTGCTAAATAACAACACTATTCTACCTCTTTGTTTGCCCTACACTGGCTTTCCGTCAGGGCAAGCATCAGTATAAACAGGGGTGTGGTGATTGGCTGGTCGATGTTTACAATGGACTGAACACTGTAACACACCACACTACCGGCAAATATGACGGCATATTGATTTTTACAAGCCTTTTTAACCGCCCTTACAACAGAGGAAACTATGGCTGTGATGTAGGAAACTACACCGGCAAGACCAAGGGTTACAAGATAGTTTAGGTACACATTGTGGGCGCAGTCTGTGACCTCGCTTTTAAACACCTTTAGTTCATCGTTATAGCCAAAAATATCCATCATCTTTACAAAGGTGTCAGGGCCACTGCCGAAGATTTTATTAAGGATACTCATATCTCCAAAAATGTATAAGGCACGAATCCACATAAAGCCCCTGTGAGTGCCCCAACTGTCGTTAAAGCGAAAGTAAGACAATGCTCCCTTTAAGGGGGCTTTTGTGTTGTATAGGGAGAAATAGACGACAAGAGCCAATATTCCAATGAATGTGATTGCAAAAACAGAAATTGCAATTATCCTTGAACATTTTGGCAAATAATATTTTGGATGCTTTGAATGAACAAAGTATAAAACAACGGAAATTACTGCAAAAAAGAAAATCAAAAAATATGTGTTTCCGTATATGAAAAACCGTTGTATAGAGCCGAAGCTCATACTGTAATCATCCATAATATAGGAGAAAATCCTAATCAGCTTGCAGGAAACAGTTAGTAGAAAAAGTCCGAAAAACAGCCTTGACATTTTTTCTAAATCTCGGATAAAAAGGATAAAAGCAAACACCCAAAATGCCCCAAAGCCTAAAATACTGCTGTCGCTGTTACTGCATATCATACCTCCAAGGCACAATGCAAGGGAAGTACCCGAAAGACACATCATCCACTTTTTTTGGGTGTAAATAAATACCATAAAAATAATGGGAATCATTATGCAAAGGTAGGCAGAAAATATATTTCTGTTGCCTATGGTGGAGATGAACTTCTGTAATTGTGAGGAAGAAAGTCCCTCATAAAGATTCAGCGGATCCCAGAAAAATTGGTTAACAATTCCCAAAAGGGACATCAAAGAGGCAGAAATACACACAGCAACAGGCACAATAATATTTTTCCTATAAATTCTTGACATAATAAAGTATGTAACTGTGTATACCAAAATCAGAAGCAATCCGTTGTTTCGTCCAAGACTTCCCGTAAGGGCTGAGCTAAAGTAATCCGAGGTGTAGGTGCTGATTATGGCAGTTATTGTAAAGGCAATCATTGCCCAGTCCACAAGTGAAAAGGTCTTTAAAAAAAATTCCCTGTCAATTTTATCAGCCTTTTTTCTGTCGTCAAAAAAGATATACACAACAGCGGTTGCTACTATAAGCACACCTGCCAAAAAGTAAAACAAATTCAGCTTGTCGTGACGGGCGTTAAAGTAGCGGTCACTGAGATACAAAGGAAATACAGCCAGCATAATTGCAGAAAAGGAAATTCCAATGTATTTTAGCCATTTATAATATTTTGCTGTTTTTTTGATTTTCTTATTCATATTACCACCAAAAAAGAGGTTGTCACAATATGCGATAACCTCTTGATGTCCTTATTTAGGGAAACACTGAATAAATCACTTTACACATCTTGTTTGCATATTTTCCGTCAGTTCGCCCAAAAAATCCTCGCAATACGTCAGTATTCCTGCGGTTTTTTGAACGAACTGACGAAAAATCTGACGGCACAATCTGTGCAAATGATTTAATCAGTGTTTCCTTAGTCGTCAAGCTGATTAAATACCTTTAGTATAGCTTCGCCCTCACTGTCGGTAAGACGGTTACATTCGTACCTCTTGTCACGGAGCATAATCTGAAGCTCCTGAATAAGGTATCTAAAGCCTGTTCCCTCAAAGTTAAAGGAGCGTCTGTCAACCTTTTTAACACCCTTTTTCATAACCTTAAAGTAGCCTGTGTTCCACCAGTCGTCCTCAACCACAATACTTCCGTTTGTACCGATTACGGTAAGGTGGTTATGTAGGTCAACATTTTTACCTATCTCAATTCTTGCAACGGAATTGTCATAGCGGAAGAACAAGGAGCAGTATTCCGTATCATCCTTATCCCCGGGTATAATGTTCTTTGAAACATACTTTGCGTCTGTTCCAAGGAGCTTGATTACTGCGGTAATGGCAAGTACAGACATTTCGTCAAGTGTCTTTTCGTACTTGAAGAAGTCACTGCTCATTCCTATATTGACGCTTAGTACCTTGCCTACTTCTCCGCATCGTGCAATCCAAAGGAACTGTGTAAACGCCCTTAGATATACAGACACAATGTTTTCCATCAAAGCAACATTCTTTTCTTTTGCAAGGCGGTTAAGCTCCTGACACTTTTCGTTGTCGTAGGAGAAAGGAAAATCGCAGATAATGTGAAGTCCCTTTTCTATGCACTTCTTAATGTAGTCATATCTCTTTTCAATGGAGGACTTAATGTAAACAATGCCCAGGTCGTCCACAAATTTGTCAAAGTCGTTGCTGTAGGAGTTAAGCTCGTATTTGTTGCAAAATTCCTCAGCCACAGCAATGTCGTCGCTGTAAACCCTTTCGATATGAATACCCGAAACATACTTTGTTTCCTTAACAACACCAAGGTCGTCAGTGTTGTCGGTAATAACACCGAATTTGCAAATTTCGTTGCTTTTTTCCCTTAGCTGTGTGGAGGAAATATTCTTTGTCCTTTCAAGGTAAACAACATTGCAGTACTGCCTTAGGTGGTCAAACTTGCCAATCCAGTCACTGCCCACAACAAGGGTGTCAATGTTGTACTGAATAATATCCCTTGTTTTTTGACCAAGGTACTCCTCAACAATAACCTCGTCAACAAGACCTGTTTTCTTAACATTTTCAATTCTTGTAAGCAATGAGTCGTGAACAGACAGCTTGCCTCTTTCAATATCGTAGCTTTCGGAGGTAACTCCTACAATAAGGTAGTCGCCGTATTCCTTTGCTCTTTTGATAATGTTGTAATGCCCCTGATGAAACAAATCGAATGTTCCGTAAGTGATAACCTTTTTCATAGCTTCTCCTTAGATAATCAGTATGCCAAAATTTCTTCCATCAATTCATCATTGATGTATGGCTTTTGGTTGTACATTTCCTCACCAAAATAGGTCTTTGGATATGCCTTTGACTTAACATCCAAATGTACCTCTATAAGGTTAGGGGAATTTTTGTCGGCTGTTTTTAGTATATCTTCAAATTCTTCAAGAGTACTTGCACTGTATGATTTTATGCCGTATGCCTCACCAACCGCCTTAAAGCAAGGTGCGTCATATCCGCCCTCAGCTGTGGAGCCAAAGTGATTTCCGTCAAAGAAGTCGTCCTGCTGTTGTTGGATAAGTCCCAGGCTTTCGTTGTTAAGGACAATAACTGTAACAGGCAGATTTTCACGCTTAAGCCATTGCAGTTCCTGAATGTTCATCTGGAAGGCACCGTCACCGCAGACGGCAATAGTGGGCTTGTAATTTTCGTAATATGCCCCGATAGCCGCCGGAAGTGCAAAGCCCATTGCTCCGTGACCGCCTGAAAACAGAAGTCTTTGACCGCCTGTAACCTTGTAGGATTGTCCCATCCAAAGCTGATGCTGACCAACATCACAGCAAACAACGGTGTCTTTGTCGGCAAAGTCGGATATAGCGTCAACAAATTTGTTTGGCTCTCTTTCAGGTGAGTTGTTGTCAAACTGAACCAAAGGCTCACGCACCTTTTTGCAAACCTCAAGCCAGTCTGACTTGTCAATATTTTTGTTTTTAATAACCTTTAGCATAGCCTTTGCAATGGTACTTCCGTCACAGCAGTAGTGAATTTCGTCACTGTGAACCTTACGCAAAAGCTCGTCCCTGTCTATGTCAATTCGGATAATTTTTGCATTTTTTGCAAAGTTTTCGTTTTTGCCACCTGTCTGCCTTTTGCAGAAAGAACAGGCTATGGAAACAATCAAGTCGCATTTTTTGTGAGCTAAAATATTGGCATATCTGTGACCGTAAGCCGCACCGATATATCCAAAATTAAGCGGATGGTCGTATGACAAAAGGTGTCTGCCGGGTAGGCTTGTAATAACGGGAATGTTCAGCGTTTCAACAATTTCCATTATGTCCTTGTGAAATTCGCTGTCCTTTACAATTCCGTTACCAAGCAGGATAAGCGGTCTTTTTGCCTTTTCTATTGCCTCAATAACACGGGAAGCAACCATTTCCGCATTTATTATCACTCTTTCCTTTGGAGGGGTAAATGACTTTGCAGTTTTTTCGTCAAAATCCTCCCTTTGCACATTCATAGGAATGTCAAGTACAACAGGTCCCTTTCTGCCCTCGTTTGCGTAGTAAAAAGCCTTTTCAAGCTCATATTTAATGTCCTGAACATCCTTAATGTGAACGGCATACTTTGTCACAGGCTTTACAATGCTTACCACATCAGTTTCCTGAAAGCCCTGCTGACGCAATTCGGAAATTCCTGTATACTCGTATTCATTGAGCTGTCCTGTTAAAAATAATACAGGGGCGCTGTCGTAGTATGCGTCTGCAATTCCGTTTAAGAGGTTTATTGCACCGGGGCCTGAGGTGGAGTAGGCAACCGCTGTTTTTCCTGTTGCCTTTGCAAGTCCCACAGCGGCAAAGGACGCACCCTGCTCGTTGTAGCACATATGATTTTCTATGCCGTCAGCTTTGCACACAGAGTCAACAAAGTGGGCAATCATTGTGCCTTGATACCCAAAAATGTCCTTAATACCCTTGTCTTTTAGAAAGGATACTATATAATCACTTGCTTTCATATTACACCTTAAAATTTATAGTATATATTTACTGATAATTATACCATTATACTTTGTTTAAGTCAACAAATCACATTATACCTTGTTAATAAAGAAAAATATTAATTTAAAAGTTTGTTAATTGACTTTATTAGTATTTTCAACTAATATTGTAATATAAGGAAACACTGAATAAATCACTTTACACATCTTGTACGCATATTTTCTGCCGGTATGCCCAAAAAATCCTCGCAATACGCCAGTATTACTGCGGTTTTTTGAACATACCGACAAAAAATCTGACTGTACAATCTGTGCAAATGATTTAATCAGTGTTTCCTTAGTAAAAATTTTGTTTGGAGTTAAAATGAAGGTTATTTTAAAAAGAAGTTTTTCGGTTTTTATTACAATTATAATATTGCTGTCAGCAGTTATGGTTATGAATGTAACAGCAAGTGCTGAGGAAGTTGCAAATATTCCCCATACCTCCAATGCTACTGATGTTTCCGATAATACGGATAATGGGGATAATACCAACACCAACCACACTCCCGAATTACCCGATAATACAAATAATACAGATGTAAACTATGTTGAAGTAATGGTTGATATTACGGAGGAAACACCGCCAACAGAGGTTTACGAAAAAATACAGGCTGTCTTTAGCGAGGCTCGTGAAAATGCTACTCCCCAAATGCAGTACAAGGTAATGCTTCCTCCCGGTGTGTTCAAGCTTGACGGTACTCTTTCAATTTACAGCAACACATTTTTTGATATGAACGGCTCAACACTCTTGCGCTATCACAGCCGAGAAGCCAGCATATTAAAGTGCGGTAGGGCAGGGGATGTTTCTCTTGGCTACGAGGGTTTTGTAAATATCACAGTATATAACGGAACACTGGACGGTTGGGACAAGGTTATGACTCCCTCTACCAGCAACCTTGTAAGGATGGGACACGCAAGGAATATCCTCTTTGAAAATGTAAACTTTGTAAATAACTGCAACAGCCATTGTCTTGAGCTTGGTGCTTGTAAAGGGGTAACAGTTAAAAACTGCGTCTTTAAGGACCAGTATCAGGTAAACGGCAAAACCGCCTCCAGTGAGGCTTTGCAGATAGACGCTTTGCACACAAAGAGCTTTCCTCTGTATGAAACCTATGACGGCACTGCTTGTAGGGATGTATATGTTACCGGATGCACCTTTGAAAATTTAACAAGGGGTATAGGCACCCACGCTGTTATTCTGGATGACAACAGCTATTATGACGGAATTGTCATCACAGACAATACCTTTAATAATATTTCCGACTATGCTGTGCTTTCCCTGTGCTGGATAAACAGCAAGGTGAATAACAATGAGATAAATAACTGCAACAACGGAATTCTCATAAGGTCTATGAGAAGTGACTATAAGCTGATGTATGACGGAGAAACATTTACCGCTCCGTTACAAAATTACAATGTTCAGCTTGACAATAACACCATAAGCACTACATCTACCTGTATTCGCCTTTACGGTATTAATGTTCCCAAAGCGGTTGACTGGACATATGAAGAGGTTACAGGAACAGTTCCTGCCGGTGACTATGCCATTTACAATGTAACAGTAACAAATAACACCCTTAAGTCAAATAATTCTGCCGTAAGGATGTATCACGCATATTCCTGTAAGGTTCTGAAAAATAAAATCTATTTTTCCGGGGCAGACACAGGTGTGACAGCGGTTTATTCCACAGACACCTCGGGCAGTAATATTGTAAGCCACAACACCATACAAAACTCCAGCGGAAAAAGTATGAAAGCCGGAATTTTGTTTTCGGGGGACTGTAAAAGCAATACCATTTACAACAACACAATTAAGGGTAATATCCAAAACGGAATTTACCTGTACAACGGTGCAAACAGTTGTAAGGTGAACAATAACAATATCACCGGAACAACAAGCAGTGGTATTTATGTTTACAGCAGTAAAAATGCTGTGACAAACAGCAATACAGTCGCCCCGAAAACAGGCAACGGAATTATGTTAAAAAAGGGTTCCACCTCCCTTAGTCTTGAAAAAAATACTGTTAAGGGAGGCGTAATAGGTATAGGTACCTCAAATGCCTCAGCCGTAGATGTCAAAGGGAATGTCACCTCAAGCAGTGACTACGGACTGTATTTTTACAATTCAAAGCTAAAGAAAGTGAAGAATAACAGCATCAGCAGTGCAAAATCAAACGGTATATATTTTGGGGATACAAGCTTTTCTTCCGTAACCTCAAACAATGTTTCAAACTCCGTCTGTTCCGGTATTTATGCCTATGGCTCAACAGGTAAGGTTCAGAGCAACACTGTTAAGGGCAGCAAAAAATACGGTATGTACTTTGACGAGGGCTCAAAAAACAATATTTACAAAAACAGCTTTTCCTCCAATAAAAAAGGAGATATTTATCTGTACAGCAAAAAGGGAATTGTGACAACTAACCTTGCCACACCAAAAAACCTGACAAGCAAAAGCTCTGCCTTTGACAAAACAAAGCTAAGCTGGACAAAATCAAAGAATGCAGAGTATTACAGGGTTTACCGCAGTACAGACAACAAAATATTCTCCCACATAGCCTCAACAGAGGGAAATGTTGATTATTATAAGGATAAAAACTTAACACCGGGTAAAAATTACTACTACAAAATTACTCCTGTTGTACATAGCGGAAAAACCTATGTTGTGGGCAGTCAGTCCAACGAAAGAAAGGAAAAAACCGGTGTTGTTAAGGCAAAAATAGAAAAGGCATCGCAAAACAAATCAAATGCCGTAAGGGTTGTTTGGAACAACAGCTACACACCTGAAAAATATGTAGTATATAGGAAAGAAATGGGCAAAAGTAGTTTTTCCGTGGTTGCCAAGGTAAAGGGCAGTGCCCTTAGCTACTATGATATGAAGGTTACTCCCGGAAAGACTTATTATTACAAGGTAAGGCAAATCTGCTACGGCGAGAACAACAAGCTAATGACAGGGAAGATTTCCAACACAGTAAAAATTCGTGCCCAAATTATCACAAACAAAATTACCTCTGTTAAGAGAATAAGTAAAAGCACCGTAAAAATTTCCGTCAACAACAGTATGGGAAACACAGGCTACAAAATCTTTTACAGCAACAGTATAGACGGAAAATACAAGCTGCTGAAAACTGTAAATTCCAACAAAAAGGATTCTATTACAGTTAACCTTAAGGATGGAAATAAGTATTACTTTAAGGCAAAGCCATATATAAAACAAGGGTCAAAAGCTTATTACGGTGACTATTCCAACATCAAATCAATATAATAAATTTATACAAAAGGAAAAGGAGTTGTGTTAACCACAGCTCCTTTTAATTTCGACAAAATTTGTTGTATTAATGTGTCATAATATAGAAATAGTCAAAAAAATATAAAACACTACCACAAGGGTGTTGTTACATAATACCATATATTGGGGTTTAATTCAACTAAAGAAATAAAAAATTGGTTATTTTAATGAGAAATTTTACCTATTACACAATATACAGTCCTGCTATTTGTGCAAAATACCGCAAAAATCGCCTTGAAATGAGGTTACAAATATGTTACAGTATACAGAGGAAACACTGAATAAATCACGCTGAACACTATTTTTCAAATGATTTAGTCAATGCTTCCTTAAGAACGGAGAATTACTATGTCCAGAAAAATTGGTTACGCCTTTCTTTGCAAAAAAGGAAAGGTGAGAAAGAAAAATCAAGACAACTACTGGTGTATGGGTGATTATCTGCCACAGGAAAACGAAGGGCAGGAAAGAACCATTACAGGTCAAATAAATCTTAAGGAAATTAAGGGTGCATTTTGTGTATTTGACGGTATGGGCGGTGAGGCTTGCGGAGAAGTTGCCTCATCTATATCCGCCACCACCTTTAACAACATTTACAAGTCAATTGTTGACTTTGGTGTACAGAGCATTGTGGATATGTGCTACATAATGAACAAAAATGTTTGTCGCTTTGCCCAAAGGCACAATATTCAGTATATGGGCACCACAGCGGCAATGCTGTTCTTTGAAAACAAAGAGGTTTATGCCTGTAATTTGGGTGACAGCAGAATTTTTCTTTTAAGAGGGGATTCCCTTCAAAAAATCTCGGTTGACCATGTGGCAGAGGGTACAATCTTCAAAAAGCCCCCGTTGACTCAACACTTGGGGATTCCACGTGACGACTTTAAAATTGACCCTTACATTGTTTCGCTTAAAATACGCAAGGGTGACAGATTTCTCATATGCTCTGACGGACTTACAGATATGCTTAGCAAAGAGGATATTGAGGCATTTATGGTGGAAACCCACAACATTGAGGATTGCGTAAATGATATGATGGAGCTTGTTTATGCCCGTGGTGCTGTGGATAACACCACCATTGTGCTGTGCGAGGTTAGGTAGTTTAGAATATTAATGATACACTTCTTTTGATAGGAGTGTATTTTTTGTTATATTCTTTTTGATAGAATAATGTTGCAAATTAAGGAAACATCAAGAAGTGTGTGGTTCTTCCAATTGTCATTCCAATAACTCCACCCCCGTGTCATTCCGAGCGTAGGAATGTGGTATAATGTTTTTGGAAGGAAGTCAAATGACAAAAAGACAAAGAAAGGAAGCCAAAAACAATGCCAAAAGGACAGAGAAAAGATTACAGTAAAGAATTTAAATTAAGTGCAGTTCACTTGATGAAAAGCAAACT
>JAQXVY010000054.1 GCA_029225165.1 Oscillospiraceae bacterium | reverse complement strand
ATAGTGTAAAATGTGTATATGACTTCATGGTAACCTCCGTGTTGTGTTTTGTATGGTAACTTACATTTTACACTTTGGTTGCTGTGAAGTCTATATTTATTTTTGGTGTTGCACTTGATATTATAATCTGCCCTGTCGGCTATGCCGACTGGGGGAGTGAAAAAGTAGTCAATACAGCTTTCTTTGTCTTTAGATTTCAAAGTTTGAGTCAGAACATAAAACCAAATTATCCTCTAAAGACAAAAAGAGCAAAAGAGAACACTTTTTCCCTCCTTCCACCGCAATTCCGAATTATGCATTATGAATTTCCACAAAAGAAAAACACCCCAATCACAACGAAAGGGGTGCTATGTAGTTACAAGTATTTACAATCCGTTATCACTTAAGGAAAGGAAGTGAGCGAACGATTGGAGCCTCAACAGACTTGTTAGAGCAGGTCTGGAAGAAGCATATGATGCTTACAACCTCAAGGATAGTAACGCAAACGCCACCTGCAACCGGTACAATACAAGTCCAGCACAGAAGTACTGTAAGGATTGATACAAGTGTAGTTGTGATAGAAATCTTAAGAGCTTGCTTGATGTGGAAAGAAAGGTATGGTGAATTTACCGAGCTTCTTGCAAGCAGTGCAACTACAATACCTACAAGACCTGTTAAGTAGCAAAGAATTGCAAAAATCTTGTTGTCGTGTACATCCTTTGGGTCAAACTCTGCTGTGTGGTCATAAGGATCTACAACAGGAGCAGGATTGTACTGTGGTGGTACAGGATTTCCCTGAGGTGGTACAGGGTTACCCTGAGGTGGTACCTGATTGCCCTGATTAACACTCTGTCCGCAGTTTGGGCAAAAAACTGCACCGTTTTCTAACTGATGTCCGCAGTTATTACAAATCATTATTAATTCCTCCATTAGTTTATTTTGCAAAGATATATAAATATATATTCCATTTCTAAGAATTATATCACAAAAATATGGAAATAAAAAGTGTATTTTCTATAAAATCAAAATTTCATCAAAAATTCATCAATTTTCAACAAATAGACCACCTGACAATTATTGAAATAAAGCACTTTTTATAATATAATCACTTGGGTGATATTTTATGATATACGATAACATAGTCAAAGGAAAATTCATCAGCAGACCAAACAGATTTATTGCAAATGTTGAAATTATGGGCAAAAAAGAAGTTGTCCATGTGAAAAATACAGGCAGATGCAGGGAGCTTTTAACAGAGGGTGCAACTGTGTTTTGTGAGAAAAGCAACAATCCAAACCGCAAAACAAAGTATGACCTAATCTCGGTTTACAAGGGTAAAAGGCTGATAAATATGGACAGCCAAGCCCCCAACAAGGTTTTTTATGAATATTTACAGTGGGGAAAATGCTACAAGGATTTAACCTACATAAAGGGCGAATACACCTACGGCGACTCACGAATTGACTTTTACTGCGAAAGTGAAAAGGAAAAATTCCTCATAGAAGTAAAGGGCGTTACCCTTGAAAATGAGGGTGTTGTAATGTTCCCCGACGCACCCACAATAAGGGGAATTAAGCACATAGATGAGCTGATTAAGGCAAAGGAAAAGGGCTACCGAACAGCCGTTGCATTCGTCATTCAAATGGACAACATAAAATATTTCACCCCAAACAAAGCAACCCACAAGGACTTTGCAGACGCCCTGAAAAGGGCGGAAAAGGCAGGAGTAGAAATCCTCTGCCTTGACTGCATTGTGACAGAAAACACACTAAAAATAGACAAAAAAGTAGAATACATACTGTAAGGAGAAAGCTATGCTAAACATAGGAGCACATTTATCAATATCAAAGGGCTTTTTAGCCTGTGGCAAAGAGGCTGTGTCAATAGGCGGAAACACATTCCAGTTTTTCACAAGAAATCCCCGTGGAGGCAAGGCAAAGGAAATTGACAAAAAGGACGCAGACGCACTAATTGAATATATGAAGGAGCACAACTTCTCAAAAATCCTCGCCCACGCCCCCTACACACTAAACCCCTGTTCAGCTACGGAAAAAACAAGGGAATTTGCCCTTGAAACAATGAAGGATGACCTAAAGAGAATGGAATTTCTGCCAAACAACCTGTACAATTTCCACCCGGGAAGTCACGTGGGACAAGGAGCTGAAAAGGGCATTGAGCTTATTACAAAACAGCTTAACACAGTACTTTTCCCCGAAATGACCACAACGGTTTTACTTGAAACTATGGCGGGAAAAGGCAGTGAAGTGGGCAAAACCTTTGAGGAGCTAAGGAGCATTATTGACGGAGTTGACCTTGATGAAAAAATAGGAATTTGCCTTGACACCTGCCATGTTTTTGACGGTGGCTACGACATAAAAGACAATCTTGAAGAAGTCCTTGAGGAGTTTGACAAAATAATAGGAATAAAAAGGCTGAAGGCAATCCACCTGAACGACAGCAAAAACTATCTGGGTTGCCACAAGGACAGACACGAAAAAATCGGCAAAGGTGCAATAGGACTTGAAGGAATGATAAAAATAATCAACCATAAAGATTTAAAAGACCTGCCATTCTTCCTTGAAACCCCCAACGACATAGACGGCTACGCAGAAGAAATCAAACTTCTCAGAGAGAATTATAAATATTGAGATAAAGAAAACAACAAGTATCCCCCAAAAAAACGCCAAACTGAACCTTAATTAAACAAAACAAAACTTTTTGTTGACAAAACCTGAATAGTTGTGTATAATAATTATCGCACTTGAAAAAACGTGCTTAGAAAGTGAATATATGATATTAACAAGCAAAAGGCTTGTTTAATATAAATTTGCGGGTGTGGCGGAATTGGCAGACGCGCTAGATTTAGGTGGCAATAACGCGGTGAAATGTAACCTATTTATGAATAAAAGAATACTCTTATTTTTGTTTATGAATATTTTGAATTATATAATGGTTTTATTCGCGTTTATTTTGTATCCATCTGGTGCTCCTTTGCATATTCCTATGATGCTTATCTCTCAATCAATATTGTTGTTTTTGAATTATGTTATTTCTTTTAAGATATGGCATATTATTCTACTTTCATTGCATCTAATAATTTCAACAATAATCAGTAATAAATTATCAATCTATTTATATATGCAAAATATTAGCAATGACGGCGAAACTGCTATTGTTGGAAATTATATATTTTGGATTGGTTTAGCATTTGTAGTTTTCACTTCACTCATTTCTATTTGTTTGAA
This sequence comes from Oscillospiraceae bacterium, assembly GCA_029225165.1. Taxonomy (GTDB): domain Bacteria; phylum Bacillota; class Clostridia; order Oscillospirales; family Acutalibacteraceae; genus Ruminococcoides. The sequence goes on along the minus strand of JAQXVY010000054.1, from coordinate 16,235 downwards.
AAATCATTTGCTTGAATCAAAAGAAAAGTAGTTAATAATTATTAATTTAAATATGCGGGTGTGGCGGAATTGGCAGACGCGCTAGATTTAGGTTCTAGTGTCAACCGATGTGCAGGTTCAAGTCCTGTCACCCGCACCAAAAGAGGCTCAGTTCGTATGAACTTGAGCCTTTTCTTTATGCCCCAGAAACCGCATTAGAAAGCCATTCTTTAATTTTCAAGCATGTTCAGTATATTTCCAAATACCCTTCAAATTGCACCATTTTCCCCCATTATTTGCACCAAACTGCACCAAAACTGCACCAGGATTTGCACCGAAAAATGATATAATATACTCCCCTATCTCCTATTTACTATAATTATCCTACTTTCATACATTCCTATAAATCATCTTTTTAGGTAATCATAGTCTGTATCATAATTGAGAATGAGTCTACCCATTAGTTGAGTAGTCAACATATCACACCATCGTGCGTACCGTTCGGTACAGGCTGGTTCAATAATTTGAGTGCAGCACCTTGTTGCTGTGAAGTATATCATCATATCCCATTGTCACGAGGTATTCATTTATTAATGACCTATGATTGTTTTGTCAACTCATTATTTTATTTCAGTGATTATGTTTACACCAAGTTTAAATCCTTTCACAAAAGCCTGACATTCCGACCCGTAGTATAGTTTGTTCTGGCACTCTCTGAAGGTTGTAAATAATACATATCGTTCTCTGGTTAGTGTTTGGGTAATTTTTACTAATTTGTCTCATTCTTTCAGTATAATATCGTATTAACGCCCTTTTCTATCTTAGTTTCAAAATGATTGATGTTGCCGAACCACAAATTTTCAAGTATTGTCATAATAATCTGCTCATTTCAGCAACTACAATCCTACAACGCATTTCGAGTATCCATATCCAATAGCAACAAAAAGTGTTAACCGGAGTAGAAAACAAAAGATAAGATATTATTTTATTATTTCACCATCTTCTAATTTTTCAAAGATAATTCTTTCATTAGCAACTTGATCAATAATATACTCACGTCCGAATATTTCAATTAGCTTAATAACTTGGTTTTCATATGCCCATTGATTATGAAAATATATACAAATCTTCCTTACATATTTTGCATTAAACAACTCTTCTATAATAGTTTTGTCGGTTTTATCTAAGGAATGCCCCATTATATATATTTCATCAATTAAGCTACCATCGTTGCGTTCTAGCCATTTCTTATAAAATGAACCAGTCCTTTTTTGAATTCTCTGAAAATATTTTTGAAAATATATGTAATCCAACTTTTTATTATCTGCATCACTAAACATATAATCAGAAACACCTAATACTAATTCTCCACCAGTTAAATCACCATGGACAGGGTGATGTTCTATCATTTTTTCTCCATAAACAGATTTAAAGGTATGAGTATAATTGAAGTTTAGCAACGAAACCTCTCCAAGATTTTTTATTTGTTTAGAAAAGGTTTTACATTTTACAATTGACACGAAACTTGCTAAATATAAATATAAACATTTATTAAGCAAATCCAATTCATTTTTAATGTGTTCTATAAAATCTCTCTTGTGTTTTTCAAAGTCGATCTGGTCATAATTACTTCTGTGGATGGTCACTCTATTAAAGTTAAAGAAATGTTTATAAGTTTTTGCACCAAAAATATTAAATATAGCAATTGTCTTTTGATCTAAAATTTTATTTGGAATCTCTCCAATAAACATATCCAATGAACAATAGTAATTCTCAATGTGAATTAAAACATCTTCAATTTCCTTTTCAAAATCAATCCAACCTTCTTCTTTGAAATCAGATTCTAAAAAGTATTTTATCCATTCATTCTCTTTTAAATTGTTATCTAAAAATTCAATATCACTATTTTTAAAACATACTGCGTGAGTAGCAAAATCCAGCATAGTTTCAGGAGTTAATTTTCCATACTCATCCAGACGAATGTCAATAGGTTTCTTTGGATTTATACTTTCTTGAACAATCTTTCCATATTCATCTTTATATGTATCATATTTGTTTTTAAAAACTTCCCAGTTATTAACGAAAGTTAAAAAGTCAGTATATCTTGTTGGAAGTTTGTGATACAAATCAAATCCATTTCCTATCATTAATAATTTAGCCATATAAACAACCTCATATTATTTATTTTACTAACATTATAGAACAAAAAGCAACAAAAATAAACATAATTATATTTACTTGAAACATTTCTCATTCCAAGTTATAACATAAAACAATTTAATAGCGACACATTAGACTACAAATAAAAATTCGCAGAATTTAAACTTCTGCGAACGACAAAATAAACTAATATCTAACAAACTATGTTATTATTTTATCACAAAATTACTATAGTTTCAATCAATTTAATTATAATATTTTGATTATGCTGTACCGAAAATGGTACACTGATTATAATTATTATGTTATTTCTTTCTTTATTTATGGTCACATATATCGTCTGGTAAAATTATTACATACCAACATAGAAAGGAATTGTTTGTATGCCAAGGCGAGGAGAAAGTATTTACAAAAGAAATGATGGAAGGTGGGAAGCGAGATATGTAAAAGAAATTACTATTGACGGAAAGAAAAAATATGGTTCAGTTTACGCCAAAACTTATGCAGAGGTAAAAGCAAAACAACAGCAACATATATTGACTCCACAAGTTATTAATATTAATCAGTATGGAACATTAAAAACCGTTATGTTTGAGTGGTTGTCTGTGGTTAAACATAATATAAGGTATTCCACATTTGTTAAATACGAAGGTATTATAAACAATCATATTATTCCTGAAATAGGAAATTTATCCGTAAAATTAATTACCAGAGCTAACATTTCTGCTTTTACAGATAAGCTGATGCAAAAGAATCTTGCTGTCTCAACTATCAATAACATACTTATTGTTCTTGGAATGGGACTTGAATATGCCGAGGAAGAGTACAGTATTAAGTGCCCAAAAATTATAACTCTAAAGAATGAAATCAAAGAGATGCGTGTTCTTTCTAAGGTTGAAGAACAAACTCTAATTGATTATGCTATTCACTCCGATGATTTATATTGTTTTGGAATACTATTATCACTATTTACCGGTATTCGTATTGGTGAGCTATGTGCATTAGAGTGGTGTGATATTAAGGATGGTAAAATTTATATCACAAAAACTATGCAGAGAATAAAAGACGAAAGCGGGAAAAGCGTTATTATGATAACTACACCAAAGTCAGAGAAGTCTAATAGAATAATTCCTATTCCAAAAGTAATTAATGATATTATTGAACAACACAGAACATCTAAAGGTTATGTTATTCACCAAAGAAATAACAAATATATTGAACCAAGATTAATGCAGAAGAAATTTAAAGAAATAGCCTCTGCATGTAATTTAGAAAATGTTCATTTTCATACCTTGAGGCACACTTTCGCAACAAGATGCGTTGAAATTGGATTTGACATAAAAACTCTATCAGAGATACTTGGTCACAGTACAGTATCTACCACTCTTCAAAGGTATGTTCACAGTTCTTTTGAACTAAAGCAAAATAATATGGATAAACTAAAACTTAATATTGCCATTTAGCTATTTGTGGTCAAAAAATTGGTCAGTACTCTTCGGAACTTCCGATGGATACTGGCTTTTTTCTCTTTTGTTATCAGTTGTTTAAATTCTGCGAATAAGATTTTCACAATGCATATTTTCCATTAACTAATATCTACGAAAAAACATCTAATATTCATCACAAATAAAGGATGAAATCACATGATACAGTTAATAGATTTTGAGTCTTATCCTGTTAGCGTAACTAAGGAAATCTTATTGAAGGACAAGGCAACAAAACAAAATATTGTATGGGCTACTAACTCTTACGAACAATCAGGTTATGAGTATTCTGACAATAGCCCCATACAGATACATCTAATAAGCGGAATAAACAAATGGATAGTTGAGCCACGAGTACAGAAAAATATTGAACAGCAACAACAGAGAACAAAAGCTAAGGCAGAAGTATTCACACCGGCATGGATATGTAATAAAATGAATAATTTCTGTGATGAGCAATGGTTTGAAACCATAAATACCTTTAACACAGCAAAAAAAGATAGCTGGGAAACCAATCACAGTAAAATCATTTTCAAAGGTAAAAGAACTTGGAAAAAATATGTTGATCAAAGGATACTTGAAATCACCTGTGGTGAAGCTCCATATCTTTGCTCCAGATACGATATGTCGGATGGTCAGATTATTCCCATAGAAAACCGCATAGGAATACTTGACAGAAAATTGCGTGTAATTAATGAAAACACAACAAATAAAGAAGATTGGTACAAGTGGGTTATCAGAGCGTTTCAAAGTTGTTATGGCTATGAATATCAGGGGGACAACCTGTTAATTGCAAGAATTAATATGCTTTTGTCCTTTTACGAATATTACGAATATCGTTGGAAAGAACAACCTTGCAAATCGCAATTAAGAAAGATTGCAAATATAATCAGCTGGAATTTGTGGCAGATGGACGGACTGAAAGGTACTGTACCAAACGGTGCACCGAACAAGGTTAATGAACAACTGCGTTTTGGGGAATTCACAAATACTACCAATGCTGAAATCAAAAATTATGAATGCAAATTATACAATTGGAGAGCTGACAGATCACTATATTATTCAGACTTAAAAGGAGTGAAAAGAAAAATGAAATTTGATTTTGCAATCGGAAATCCACCGTATCAAGATAATACTATTGGAGAAAATGACACTTTTGCTCCACCAATATACAATATATTTATGGATGCAACATTCGAATTTGCTGATAAAGTCGAACTTATTCATCCTGCAAGATTTTTATTCAACGCAGGTAGCACTCCAAAACAATGGAACCAAAAAATGCTTAATGATAAAAAATTTAAAATAATTAAATACATAGCAAAAAGCAGCGATTGGTTTCCCAATACCGATATAAAGGGTGGCATCGTAATTTCATATCATGATAATAAAAAGGATTATGGAGCAATAAAGGTATTCACTCCCTTTTGGGAATTAAATAATATCCTTCATAGAGTTACAAGTTATTATAAATTCATTTCATTTAGTAGCATAATAGAGTCTGCTTACTCTTACCATTTTACACCTCTATTATATGAAGAAAATCCGAAATTATCGACAAGGCTGAGCAAAGGTCATAAATATGATCTTAAGTCAAATGTTTTTAATTTGCTACCGGAAGTATTTGCAGATGAAAAAACCAATGATAAATATATAAAAATATTAGGCAGGCAAGATAATCAAAGAACTTTTAAGTGGATAAAAAGGTCATATGTTACTAATACTGTTAATCTCGAAAAATACAAAGTATTTATAGCCGGTGCAAACGGAAGTGGTGCTATAGGAGAAGTATTAAGTACACCATTAATAGGAACACCATTAATAGGAACACCATTAACTGGCAATACTGAATCTTTTATCAGTATTGGAGCATTTGAAAAATTAGAAAATGCAGAAAATTGCATGAAATATGTTAAAACCAAATTTGCAAGAACCCTATTGGGAATATTAAAAGTTACGCAAGCTATAACGCCGGGCAAGTGGAAATACGTCCCCCTACAAGACTTCACCGAAAATTCCGACATTGACTGGTCGAAGTCAATACACGAAATAGATTTACAACTCTACAAAAAATATGGACTTGATGAAGCTGAAATAGAGTTTATTGAAAAGAATGTTAAGGAGATGAGTTGATGAATAACGCAATTAGAATTAGTACCACTAAACAAGTTATCCCTATGATTTATGCTTACTCAACTCCTGAAATTGCCAGACATAACGGTTGGCTTAAAATCGGCTACACTGAACAAGAAGTAGAAAAAAGATTAAAACAACAAACCCATACTGCTGATGTTGAATACATAGAGGAATGGCGAGGTAATGCTATCTTTGAAGACGGAAGTGGCGAAAGGTTTACCGACAAGGATTTCCATGCGTATTTAATAAAAAACAATATCGAAAACAAAAAGAAAACTGAATGGTTTCATATTGATAAAAGAAAGTCTAAGCATATGTTTTATGACTTTAAAGAGAACAGAGGAATTTTAGAACAAAATGATGCCATTCTGCCATATGAACTGCGTTCTGAACAAAGGAAAGCTGTTCAAATGACTAAAAACTATTTTGAAACTCACGAAAAAGGAGAATTCCTTTGGAATGCTAAACCTCGTTTTGGCAAAACACTTTCTGTATATGATTTGTGTAAGGTCATAAATGCTCGTAGTGTATTGATTGTTACCAACCGTCCTGCTATTGCAAATTCTTGGTATGAGGACTACATAAAATTTATGGGTAGTGAATCCGGTTATCTGTTTGTAAGTAGTACGGAATCCCTAAAAGGTAAACCGTATGTAATAAGTCGTGATGAATATCTTGCATATAATCGTAATCAAAGCAAAATCGAAAACAAAAAACGCTGTATAGAATTCTTAAGTTTACAGGATTTAAAAGGTTCTATTTATTTTGGGGGAAATTATGATAAGCTGAAGCACGTTAAGGATATGCATTGGGATTTGCTTGTTATCGATGAGGCACACGAGGGCATAGACACAAGCAAGACCGACATTGCTTTTAATCAAATTACACGCAATCATACCTTGCATTTATCGGGCACTCCTTTCAAAGCACTGGCTAACGATAAATTTCCACAGGATGCAATTTTCAACTACACATATGCTGATGAACAGAAGAAAAAGCGTGAATGGAACAGCGCCGAACAAAACCCCTATGCTAATTTGCCGCAACTAAATCTTTTTACATATCAGATGTCAGAGATAATCAAGGATGAATTATCAAAAGGAAAAGAGTTAGAGGGAGAAACCGTTGAATATGCTTTTGACCTTAATGAGTTCTTTGCAACAAATGAGAGCGGTAGATTTTTGCACGAAAGTTCTGTTGACAGATTTTTGGATGCACTTACAACTCAGGAAAAATTCCCATTTTCAACTGATGAATTAAGGGATGAACTTAAACACACTTTCTGGTTACTTAATCGTGTTGACAGCACAAAAGCATTAGCAAAAAAATTAAATACACATCCTGTCTTTAAAAATTATGAGATTATTTTGGCAGCCGGTGACGGTAAATTAAGTGAGGACGAAGAAAATAAAAAAGCCTACAACAAGGTTGTGGATGCTATCAAAAAATATGATAAAACCATAACTTTGTCAGTAGGTCAATTAACTACCGGTGTAACAATTCCTGAGTGGACTGCTGTTTTAATGCTTAGCAATGTCAAAAGCCCTGCCCTGTATATGCAGACAGCTTTTAGGTCGCAAAACCCTTGTATGTTCAGTAATGGTTCAGATTTTTTCAGAAAAAAGAATGCCTATGTATTTGATTTTGACCCTGCCAGAACACTTGTAATATACGAACAATTTGCTAATGATTTATCTGCTGAAACTTCTGACGGAAGAGGAGATGCAGACACTCACAAGAACAATGTTAGAACACTTTTAAATTTTTTCCCTGTAATTGGAGAAGATGAAACCGGAAAAATGATAGAACTTGATGCTGAAAAAGTACTGTCAATACCAAGAAAAATAAGGTCTAAAGAGGTTGTTCGCAGAGGCTTTATGAGTGACTTCCTGTTCCAAAATATATCAAATGTGTTCCGTGCACCACAGGAAGTAATTGATATTATTAAAAACTTTACTCCTGTAGCTGAACCCAATTCAAACTTAAATATTACTACTGATATAGGAGATGATTTGTCATTAGATGATAACGGAAATGTCAATATTGACGATAATTTTGTTATAGGTACTGCAACAGAAGTTTTCGGTGACAAAATTTATGATATTACCGAGTCCCTTAATGACAGTATTGATAATATAGAATTAGAAAAGGGCAACAAAAAAGACCCGTTAGAAGATTTAAAAAAGATTTTCAAAAAGCAAGTTACTGAGCCATTGATAAATTCTGCAAAAGAACACTATGGCGAAAACCTGTCTAAATCAAGTCAGAAAAGACTTGAAAAGAAAATTGAAATTGAATCCGATAAAAAGATTAATGCTGCCTATGGTGATTTTTCCATAAAAACCAAAGAACTCGAAAAAGAGTATAACGAAAAATTAGAGGAATCTCCTAAAGAAAATAAGGAGAAAATTCGTCAAGAGTACAAGGAAAAAGTAAAAGAAATCCAGGACGAATTTAAACAAGCTCTTTCTGAACAGGCGGACGATTTTGTCGAACAATTAGGGCAGGATGTTGTACGCACCATAGAAACAGAAGAAAAAGAACGAGAAAAGAAAGACCTTGAAGGCGGAATAAAGGATCATTTGAGGGGATTCTCAAGGACTATTCCGTCTTTCCTGATGGCTTATGGAGATAATGAAGTAACACTTGAAAACTTTGACCAAATTATCCCAGATGAAGTATTTATTGAGGTTACAAGTATTACTCTCGAACAGTTCAGATTTTTGCGTGACGGCGGGGATTACACAAATCCTGAAAGCGGAAAAATCGAACATTTCAATGGAAACCTTTTTGACCCTATTGTCTTCAATGACTCTGTTCAGGAATTTATGAACTTAAAGAAACGATTGGCAAACTACTTTGATGAGTCTAACGCAGAAGACATATTTGACTATATTCCACCTCAAAAGACTAATCAAATCTTCACACCTAAATGGGTAGTAAAGAAAATGGTTGATGAGTTAGAAAAAGAGAATCCCAACTGCTTTGATAATCCTGAACACACATTTATAGACCCATATATGAAGTCCGGAATGTATATTACAGAAATCGTTAAGCGACTATACCAAAGCGATAATATGAAAAAGCTGTTTCCTGACGATAAAGAAAGATTAATCCATATTTTTGAAAAACAAGTGTATGGCCTTGCACCGACAGAAATAATTTACAGAATCGCTATAAGCTATATTCTGGGCTTTGATAATGATTTAATTATTAATCACAACTTCCGTATGGTTGATGCTTTGGTTTATGCAAAAGCTGGTACTCTGCAAGAGAAGATTAATGAGATTTTTGAATAATTTTATATGTTTGGTAAATTTAGTTTCCCGAATACAAATAGAAAAAGTCTAAAGGGACTGTCGCTAATGATTAAAATTTGCGACAGCCCCTTTTCTCTTTGGTCTTTAAGGTGCCAAAAAACAGTATCAAACTTTAAAAACTCGTACTGTTAAATTATATTTTCACTTTCAAACACATAGAGGTACAAATCCTCAAGTGTAGGCGATACGGGTTTTGGTGTGTAATTATTTGGCACATTGTCTGTTACTATTCTCACGGTTATTTTGTCACCGCTGTGGAATAGGTTTGAAACACGGTAGTTTTCTTGAAAATATTTTAGGTTTTCCTTTTCAATTTTCACCTCAAAGACCTTGTTTTCTATTTCCTTTGTAAGGCTGTTACAGGTGTTATGGGATATGAGTTTCCCATCTTTCAGCAGGATTATTTCCTTTGCTATGAACTCAATGTCGGACACAACATGGGTGGAAATCAGGACTATTTTGTCCTCGGCTATTTCGCTTATAAAATTCCTTATTCGTATTCTTTCCTTTGGGTCAAGCCCTGCTGTTGGTTCGTCAAGGATAAGGATTTTTGGGTCATTTAATAGTGCTTGTGCTATTAAGGCTCTTTGTTTCATTCCGCCTGAAAATCCGCCTAACTTTTTGTGTGCTGACTCTGTAAGGTTTACGGTTTTAAGCAGTGATATAATTTTCTCCTTTGCCTCTTTCTTCTTCAGTCCTTTTAGTGCCGACATATACCACAAAAATCTGTTAAGGGTAAAGTCGTCATAAAGTCCCTGTTGCTGTGGCATATAGCCAAGTACAGAACGGTAGTCCTTGCCCAATTTTTTGATATTTTCACCGTCATACAGCACCTCGCCACTATCTGCATTTAGGTTGTCTGTGATTATATTCATAAGTGTTGACTTACCGGCACCGTTGGGACCGAGTAATCCATAAACTCCCGGTGTAAGTGCAACGGAAAAATCGTCAAGTGCTTTTACTGTTCCCTTTTTGTAGGTTTTGCTTATATTCTTAATTTCAAGTTTCATTTTTTATCCCTTCTGTAATTTGTAAATCTGCACCCTGCAAATATAAATAGTGTGGTGGATAATAAGGCGCATATTAATATTGACAATATAAAAATCATCAGCCAATTCACCCTAAACATCACTCCAAATCTTATGCTATTATTTAGGTTTATTAATATTGGTATAAGCAGTAATACCGATGAAATTATCATTGCAAGGAGATTGTTTTCCGAAAATACGGATATGAAGATTACTGTATGTAACACAAAAGTTGCCAAAATAAAATAGCAAATTATTTGGGTGATAAAAGCCAAAATTACTGATATTTCTGCATTTTCAAAGCCCTCTATACAAGAAATCGGAGTTGAAAATCCATCTGTGCCAAAGGCATTTGTAAACCTTATTAGGTACGGTAAATACACCGCTGTGAACATAATTAATAGTGCAATAAACCCTAAAGCAGATTTTGATAGATACAAATTCAGCTTTCCTTTTCTGCTTGAACGAAGTAGAAAAATCACCTTGTTTTTGTATTCCGTTGTGTATATAGGTGGAATTGCAATTATTATCAAAAGTGATAAAAGGGCAAACTGCATCCATTCTCTGCTACTGTCACTCACAAATCTTGTGTAAATATTCTCGTCAATAAATTTACTATTTTCTATGGTTTTTATTCTTTCATACTGTTTCTCAACCTTATCAAGTGCTGTTTTTTCATTTTCCAGTGTATTTGAAATCACATCATACATTGAGGATGATATATCTTTGTTTAACTTTTCTTCAAGCTTTTCTATGTACTCTTTTTTACTTGCAATATACTTTTCCTTTTCAGGAGTTATTTTTCCCTGCAAATACTCCATATGGTTTTTGTAAATCACATCAGCACCGGATGAGTAGTGGTAGCTTTCCTCTCCAAAGGAATAGAGTACAGAAACAGCTATAAGAATAAGGAACAAAAAAGCCATTTTGTTATGCACAAGGTATTTGAAAATCTCTCCTCTAAAAAGGCTTGTACTGCCATTTATATTGAAGTGCTTTATTTTAATTCTTTCCTTAATTACCCTATTCCTTGAAAGATTAATGGTGACTACCGCTGTGGAGATTACTCCCATTACAAGTATTGTTACAGCTGTAATGGTCAGCCTGTTAACGGGAATGTTGAATATATTTAGGTTTAGATATTGCGACAGTAAACTTTGTGTATCAGTAAAGCTGAAAATATTAATGTATTTGATGTGATTAATCACCGAGTTATCAGGTATTAGGCTGTACAAAAGATATTCTGTTGCAGTAATCCCTACACACAACGAATACCTAAAAATCGGACTTGTAAAACAGGCGAAAATCAGAGCAAACAGGAATGTAAAGCTAAGGTATGCAACAGCCTTTGAAAGCATAAAAACTGCATAATACTCACCTATATTAAGACCTAAGGTGCAGTTACGAAATTGCGGTATTGACTGAACTTTAGCACCGAAATCATCCACACCGTAAACAGCACTTGACACAAAAATGTTGAGTAATACAAAGACTATTGAAATTGCAAAGGTTAATATTCCGTAGGCTGTCAGTTTGGTCAATGCTGTTGTTTTTCTGCCCCTTGATGTAGTTTTTATCAGCCTGTTTAAACCGTTATCAACAGAAAAAATATAGACACCGGCAAGGAAAATAAGTGCAATTATAAAGCAGTCAGTTATGGAGAAATCCCCAACAGCAAGCAGACTGTCAGCCTTTGCAGGAGTTAGCTTTATACCTTTAAGGTGACTGTAATCCTGTGCGGTTTTGTACAGATTTTTGTAGCTGAAGGAGTCCTTGTCGCCAAACATCTTTGACTGACTTTCTGCCCTGTTTTCCATTTCATTTATAAAATCGGGATAAGATTTTATATACTGCAACTGTGACTGCGTACTACGGGGCTCTTCTGTAAAAATAATCTTTTCCGTATTGTTTTCATTGAAGAATACAAACACATTCAGTATTATCGAAAGCACCCCAACCACTAAAAACACCTTTTGAAAAATCACCTTGCGTATTTCATACAATATCAGTTTCATATGCACCTCAGGAGAAGTTATATATCGCACTTGCAGTTAGGTTTTTTGAAGTTGCAATATCCTTTTTGGAAACAATCTGCAAGGTGCTGTTATCCTCAATAAATCTTACAATATAGTTCTCGTCATAGGGTAATTGAGGGTCGATTATAAAGGGAATTTCAACCCTGTTCAACACCTTTCCCCCACCGTCAAAAACATAGTAAATTCCCTGTTTTTTCTCCATTTCTTCAAAGTAAATATATTTACCGTCAGTGAAGATATTGTAGCCGTAATACCTTTTGTCATAGTCAAAAAGCTTTTTTGTATTTTCACCGTTTAAATCACAGGTATAGATGCAGTTGCCACCGGAAAGATAAATAATTTTGTCATTATAATAGCCACAAAATGTTGGTGAGTCGCCCCTGACCTTATCAGCAAGGCAATAACATTTGTCCTTCTCTATATCGTAAACATATCTTTTGTCTTGAAAAGAGCTGTTGTCGCTGTCAAGTATATCCGTACCCTTTTTTACTGTGGAACAGTCAAAGTAAACATAGTTTCCGTATGCCTGTAAATTCTCTGTCTGCTGTAAATCAAGTCCCATTTTGTCAAAGGATGAAATACACTGAACATTGCTGTTATCCTCTAAATCAACTCTATAAACTGCACTGCCTGTTTCAGCCTTTTCTTTACCGTCACTATCCTGTGTTGTTATGACAGACTGTGCATAGTAAAAGTATCCCCTGTGGATAATCCAATCGTCAATAAACATTGTTTTAACGGTATATACACTCTCTGTCCTTTGGGTATCAATATCTAACCTTTTCAGTATAAGCCCCTCTGTTTCTATTTTCGTATTGTCAATGTAGTAAATGCTGTTGTTATAGTACTGAATTTTCTGTTCAGCAGGGAGATAGTCCCCTGTTATGTAGGCATTACAGCCTTGCCTTTTGCTTTCATCAGTTTCCCTGTCGTGTAGGCAGTCTGCTTTGTTGCACAGGGGATACACTGACATATCCTTTTCATCAATAAAATAAAGGAAATTGTCCTTTAAGAAGTAATACCCATCACTGCTATGCTGTAAGGTTGTGCCGTACCACACATCGGAATACATATACTGGTTGTCCTGATTTTCAATGAATCTATTTTCAGTAATTATTTTTTTATCGTTTTGGCAACCACACATAACAACGATTACAATAATCATCAGACAAATCATTCTTTTCATCTTTTAACCCTCACATTACAAAATTTAATAAACACTGTCATAAGGGAAATCGCAATTATTAGAAAGGCGGTAACCCCTATTAATGCAACTCCGATTTGCCATATGTTGCTTCGGAAAAGGTAGGACATTCTCACATTTGTCATATTCATCACTGCAACACTTGGCACAAGGAAAATTCCGCTTGACACTATCATTGTCATAATGTTGTTCTTCATCAGAAGTGACAGCATAAATACAAATGATGTAACTGCAACTGCCGACGCAAAATGCACCATTCCGCAAACCATTATATACTCAAACACCGTTATGCTGTCTGTAAGCATAGAAAACTCCTGCATATAGTAAAGCGGTAAATCAAAAGCTTTTGTGCCGAAGGTGTTTACAAAATTAATCATATATGGCAGATAAATCAGGGTATAAAAAATAGCTGTTGAAGTCACTGTAACAAGTAGCTTTGTGGCTATTAACCTTGCTTTTCCAAACTGATTGCACCTGATAAGGTTCACCATACCACTTTTGAATTCACAGGCAAAAATATTTGATGTGCTGAATATTACTAAGGCAACTAAAAGTGTAAAATACATCCATTCACGGCTTGTATTTTCCGTCAGCCTTTTGCACACAAGCTCGTTGATAAAAACAGGCTTGGTTTTAGTTTCTGCCGACTTTTCCTTTACAAAGGAGTACTGCTCCATAACCCTTTCAAAGCCTTTTCCCTTGGTTTCAAGAATGTTATCTATGTACCCTGTTTTTGAGGATTTTTCGTTAATATTCAGGCTGTTGTCGTTCTGTATTTTCTGTCTTTCAAAAGATAAATCGTCAAAGTATTTTTGCTCCCTGTTAAGGTATTCTTCCTTTTTGCTGTCAATTTTTCCCTCAAGGTCGGTCATATATGAGTTGTAGGCACTTTCTGATGGGTTAACAAATTGAACACTCAGGTCACTTGTAAGGTTTGAATATGCAAAAACAAAGAGAAAAACAATCGCCAAAAATACAAGCGAAGTTTTGTAGTGCTTGTAGATTTCCCCGCTGAAAATTTTTACACTGCCCCTAATTTTCTTTGTCCTTAACCTGAATTTTAGTCTTGACCTGACAATATGGTGGGACCTTGAAAACACGATGGTTGTGATAACAAGACCTGGGATTACGGTAACAGTCATCACCCCTATCCACACATTTATAATGTTGACAGGCTGACTGAAAAGGTTGACATTTACATACTCCCCAAATATGCTGTTGCCTGACATAAAGTAATAGAGGTTGATGTACTTAAAAAACGCAAACACAGAACGGTTATCAATGAACAATACCGAGGCAAACTGAAATGCTGTAAACAGAATAATTATTACATAAACCTTTGCTGTATTTTTCACCACAACAAAAAGCATTGCAAATATCACACTAAGGGCAATAAAGGTAATAATCTTGCTTATAACCCAAAGGAAAATATATTCATTGACACTCACCTTTAGGGGACATTCCATAAACAGACTAACGGACTGAACACTTCTGCCCATATCACCAAAGCCAAAAATCAATCCCGAAACAACAATATTAGCCATATAAAATAGTGCTGACAAAACCGCTGTCACAATTATCAGGGCAAAAAGCTTTGAAATTACCGCCTCTGCTCTTCCCCCTTTGGTACACCTTACAAGAGGATACAAACCCCTATCCCTTTCACTGCTGAAAAGGAGAATACACATTACCACCACAAGGACAATCATAAGGAAATTTGTCACTTCAAATTCTGTTGCTGTTTCCACACAAGTGTTATTGCCAACAGTTAACTGTATGCCCTTTAGGTGCTGAAAGTCCTGTGGTGTTTTTCCGATATTGTTGTAGGAAAAACTGCCTTTTTCAGCAAATACAGAAAACTTCCTTTGACTCTCTGCCCTGCTTTCCATTTCGTCTATAAAGGTTTTGTAGCTTTCAAAGTAGTCATACTGTGACTGCACCTTTTGAGTAAGCTCAACACCTGTGAAATTTTCCTCTTTCATATACTTTTCTTTTAGTGTATTCAGAGTTTTTTGGGGATTGGCTGAATTTATACATTTTTCTATTATAGAATTATACTCACCCTTATTCTCCCCAAAAAGCTGTCCTTCATAGCTACCCGTTTGGATATACACAAGAGCAAAACAATTCATTATGAAAAAGGCAACAAAGCAGATGATAAATATTTTGTTACCCGTTATTTTGTAAAGTTCAAATTTCAGTAACTTCATCATTCTTCCTCATAGTAGTATTTCTCTGTGGCTACATTAAAGTCCATATTACATAGGGTTTTATACTCTATTGTTTTACCCTTACAGGAGCCAAGCTGACCTTTGTCTGCATAGATAAGTACAGGACTGTTATTTTTGTCAACAGCTTTCATAATAAAGCAATCTGTGCCTTGTGCATTAAACCACCAAGAGCCTTGTGGCAATTTAAAGGTGTCAACCTCATTCATATCAAGGTCAAGTACTGTTATATTGGGAATGTAATCTTCATCTCCTGCGTGGGTGACTGCATCACTTAAATAGTAATAGTTTCCGTCACAATAAGTAGTTGTAATCTTACTTCTTCTGTAATATTCCTTAAACTCTGTTCCGTCAAGATTGCCACGAATATATACCAATTCATTTGTTTTTTTATCCCTGCAAATCGCCAAAGCCTTGCCCTTTGCAAAGGAATTTACGCTCAAAACTGTTTCTCCGTTATACTCTATTTTGTTGTACTTCATTGTGCCAAGGTCAAGGGCAACACCGTACGACTCAACAGTATTCTCCTCTTCGTTTTGCTCATCAACACTAAAGTAAAGATAGTGGTCATATGCAAGGATAAGCTGAAAAGCAGACTCATTATCCTTTATATAATTTTTTATTTGAAAAATCATTTCCTCATCACCATCAAGGTCATCC
>JAQXVY010000053.1 GCA_029225165.1 Oscillospiraceae bacterium | reverse complement strand
TACATATCGGCGTGATTTCACCGTGAACGAGGCAAGTCTGAACTCAATTATAAACTGCTCCACAACAGCCGTTACATTTTGGAAAGCAAGGTTAAAATATGTATGCTCAACGGTGCTTGTATGCCCCGAAGCCGTTACCTTACCTATGAGGTTTTTATTCTTCTCTCTGTCCTGTGACTTATCCCAAATCGACAGCGCAGTACCCTCCTGCGTGGAAATTCTTCCGCTTGCCGCAGTTACCTTTTCATCGGTGTCGGTCATACCGATAATCAGCGCCGTGCTTTCGTTATAATCGTAACTCATTTTCACATACCTCGCAAATTTTTCACATAGTTTATTTAATTGTATCATAAAAAAACTTCCATGGCAAGAAAACTTGCTCGGTATTACATAAATCTTAAAGAAAAATATCGAAAATTTAGATTGTAATGCAAAGAAATGTTTGTTATAATATACGATGTATAATTATGGATATCGGAGAACACTATGAACGGAAAACTGATTGTTATTGAAGGTCTTGACGGCAGCGGAAAGGCTACCCAAACCGACCTTTTGTATAAAAAACTACTTTCACAGGGGAAAAATGTTAAAAAGCTCACATTCCCCTGCTACGACAGTGAAAGCTCGGCACTTGTGAGAATGTACCTCGGGGGTGAATTGGGCAGTAACCCCGACTCCGTTAACCCATATCAGGCATCTGCCTTTTATGCGGTGGACAGGGTTGCGTCATTCCTAAAGGACTGGAAAAGTGACTATGAGAATGGCACAATCTTCCTTTGTGACCGTTACTCAACATCAAATGCTATTTACCAGCTTAGCAAATTACAGGAATGTGAATATGAGGATTTTCTAAATTGGCTAAATGATTTTGAACATAATAAGCTGGGTATTCCAAGGGCAGACTATGTTGTGTACCTTGATATGCCCACAGAGGTCAGCCAAAAGCTGATGTCAAAGCGGTACAAGGGTGACGAGGACAAAAAGGATATTCACGAAAAGAATGAGGATTTTCTGAAAAAGTGCCGTAATGTGGCAAGTTACTGTGCCAAAGCCCTTAACTGGAATGTGGTGCTTTGTGCCGAAAAGGGTGAGCCTAAGACTATTGAAGAAATTGCAAACGAGGTTTATTCACGAATCGAGGGTGAAATTTGATTTTTTATGTTAGATTTCCGAAAACCTGTTATTGATGACAAATTTATATATCAAACTGCCCTTGAAAGGTCAGACTTTCAAGGCTGCGACTGCTCCTTTGCCAACATCTACCTTTGGCGTGACAGATACAACATAAAAATTGCCTTTAAGGGTGACTATGTTTTTACAGCCTATTTTGATGGCGGTAAGCCTGTTGGCTACTCAATGCCCTTTGGAGGTAACGACACTTTTTGGGCGATAAATGAAATTTTAACTGATGCAAAGGATAGAAATGCAGAGGACTTTGAAATCGGCTTGCTTACCGAAAAAATGGTTGATGAAATCAAAAGTCTTTTCAAAGACAGATTTGTTTTTGAAGAAACAAGGGACGATGCCGACTACATCTATCTTCAAGAGGACCTTGCAAAATTAAGGGGAAAAAAGTACCACGGCAAGCGAAACCACATCAGCCAGTTTTTAAGGAACTATCCCAACTGCAAGTATGTACCCTTAAGTCGTGACAATTTTTCCGACGCACTACTTGTTGCGGCTAAATGGTGCAACGACCGCAAGGACATTGACGGCGAGGAATTCGGCTCTGACTATCCTGCTATTGAGGAAGCATTCCTTTACTTTAATTCACTTGGGCTTTTCGGCGGTGTACTTTATGCAGATGGTAAGGCTGTTGCAATGACTGTTGCCTCTAAAATTCGTGGTGACATCTGCGATGTGCATTTTGAAAAGTCCGTCATTGACGGCGGTTATGCTGTGATTAACAACGAACTGGCTAAAAGCCTTGTTGACTATAAATACATCAACAGGGAAGAGGATATGGGACTTGAAGGGTTGAGAAAAAGCAAGCTTTCCTACAAGCCATACACAATTCTTAAGAAGTACAGCGCAAAGCCGGTGAAGTGATGATTGAATATACCTTAGACAGTCTTGGCGGTTTAAACAGCCTAAAAAAGCTGTGGATAAGTGGCTTTGACGACACTGTTTCAGGGTTTAAAACCTTTATTAAGCACAACAAAAAGAATTTTAGAATATATACTGCAAAAAATAACGGTGACATTGTGGCTATGCTTTTCCACATTCCCTGTGAGGTTAGGGGTGAAAAGGCGCACTACCTTTACGGTGCCACAACTGACGAGAAATTCCGCAACAGAGGAATTATGGGAAAGCTGATTGAGTTTAGCCTGAATGATGCCGTAAAACACGGAGAAAAATTTTCTTTCCTCTATCCTGGAAACGACCACCTCTACGGCTACTACAAAAGGTTTGGCTATGAGAGAAAATGCTTTTCCAAGACAAAGACTATTTCAAGGGATGACCTTGTTCACATTGCAGAATATCCCCTTTTCTGTGTGTCAATGAATGTTCAGGGTATGTCAAGACTTAGGAACGAAAATTTACTTGGAAATGCTTTGAAATTTTCAGATGACTATATGAAGTATTCCGTTGCTGTCACCAAAAATAACGGTGGTTATGTTGTTTGCAGTGAAAGTGGCTATGCCCTTGTTGAAGAGGAAAAGTTCAGTCATTGTGCGGTATCGGAGATGTTCTGTACAACTGATGATATATTCCCGCTTTTGGGAGAATTGCTAAAGAAATCTAAGGCGGAAAATTTTACATTCAGCTACCCGCCTTCACTTAAAATATTTGATGATGAAGATATAGCAGAGGACGGAATGGTAAAATTTTTGTCCGATACAAAATTGCCCGAGGCATATATCGGGTTAAGGAATCTATAAAGGAGATTTTCGCTATGGTTTATGTATTTTTAGCAGACGGCTTTGAAGAGGTTGAGGCTTTAGCCCCTGTTGACATTCTCCGCCGAGGTGATGTGGAGGTTACAACAGTGGGTGTGGGCAAAAAGTCTGTGACAGGAAGGTCGGATATTACAGTTATTGCCGATATTGACACAGACAGCTTTGAATTAAAGGATGTAGAGGGAGTAGTACTTCCCGGTGGTATGCCCGGCACACTTAACCTTGAAGAATCAAGTGTTGTAAACTCCGCCCTTGAATATGCCTATGATAACAACCTTTTAATTGGTGCGATTTGTGCCGCACCGTCAATTTTAGGCCACAAGGGCTACCTAAAGGGTAAGTCGGCTACCTGTTATCCAGGCTTTGAGGACAGTTTTCAGGGTGGAAAATACACAGAGGAAGCTGTATGCGAATGTGAAAATATCATCACAGGCAATGGTGCAGGTTCGGCAATTCACTTTGGTCTTGCCCTACTAAAGTACCTAAAAGGCGAAGAAACTATGAAAAAGGTGTATGAGTCAATACAATGTCAAAACTAAATGTTAAGGATATTAAAACCCAAAAAGAAAATATGAGAAAAGCCCTTAAAGAGGCGAGAAAAAGTATTCCAAAGGACAAAAAGCACAGTGCCGATGTGGAAATAACGGCAAGATTTCTTATGACCGAGGACTACATCAACACAGACCTTGTTCTCATCTACTCATCAAAGGGTGACGAGATTGATACCACTCCGCTAATTTACGCCTGTCTTGCCAACCATAAAAAGGTGGGGTTGCCAAGGTGCAACGGTGAAATACTGGACTTTTACTACATAAACAGTATGGACGACCTGACTGTAGGCTCCTTTGGAATTATGGAGCCTGATGTTAAGAAGTGTAGAAGGATTTTGGATTTCAGGGACAGCATACTTGTTGCTCCCGGGCTTGGCTTTAGTCCCGACGGAAGCAGAATAGGCTACGGACGAGGATATTACGACAGGTTTATATCCCACTACAAGGGCAAGGTTTTCGGACTTTGCTACCACAGCCTTGTAAAACTAAATATCCCTGTGGAGGAAACTGACCAAAAGGTGGATGTCCTTATCACAGAGAAATATACCAGAAACATCTGATTGAAGGTGCAATATGAGTAATAACAATAACGAATTTAACGACAGCGAATTAAGGTTTCAAGAGGAGCGAAAGAAAAAGGTAGAGTCCTTTAAGCTCCACATTGACGAGTCTGTTCTTGACAGACCATATGAGCCTGAAAAGGAACATCATAAACGCAGACAGGCTCCCAAAAAAGCAGAACCACCCCTTAGCGACAGTCAGGAGCTGAACTCCTTTAGCGGCGGCAAAACAAGAGCCGAGGTTGAAAAGGATATTAAAAAGGCGGATAAGCGTCAGCAAAAAGAGGCTAAAAAGCGTGAAAAACGCAAGTCAAAGAAGAACAAGCGTATTTTCACTATGATATGGCTGATTATGGTGATTATGGCTGGTGTGATTTTGTCAAGATTTATCCTGACAGGTATTAACGATATGCTGGCAATCTCCCGTCCCGAGGCAAACGAGGTTACAATCAAAATAACTCGTGAGGATAATCTGGAGGATATTGTAGATATTCTCTACAAAAACGGAATTATCAAGGAGCCGGGTTTCTTCAAATTCTACGCCAATATGAAGAATGCCGACAAGTATATGGAGAGGGGAACCTTCCAGCTAAAGACAAATATGGACTACGAGGCTATCATAAACTACCTTGAAAGTCCGTATAATAACGAAAAATCGGTTTCTGTACAGATTACCGAGGGTATGAGCGTTGTGGAAATTGCAAAGAAACTTCAAAAAGCTGGTGTAACCACAGACAAGCAGGATTTTCTTGATATGTGTAACAGTGATGAATTTGACGACGACTACGAGTTTATCAAGGAACTTGGCAAAGCATCATCAAACGGCAGATACTACAAGCTTGAGGGCTACCTGTACCCGGACACCTACACATTCTATGAGGATGAGGATCCATCCCTTACAGTAAGCCGTATGTTAAGCAACTTTGCTACTAAAAATGTAAATACCTTGAGTACAGCGGAGGGATACGACAAGAAGGTGTCAGTTGAGGACAGAGCCCTTGACACAGGCTACACCTTTGATCAGATTATGACAATAGCCTCACTTATTCAGGCAGAGGCGGCAAACACAAAGGATATGTACAATGTCAGCTCCGTTATCCACAACAGACTCGATGCAGGTAATGCATCAGACTATGCAAAGCTTGATTTGGACTCAACAACCTACTATCCTTATCGTGACAAAAACTCTGTGCCAAGCTCAATGGGTGGTAAAAAGTTTAAGAGTACCTACGATACCTACAAGATTGTAGGACTTCCAAAGGGACCTATCTGTAACCCAAGCTCGGAGGCTATTGAGGCGGCAATCAATCCTAACGACACAGATTACTACTTCTTCTGCCACGATGTAAACACAGGTGAGGCTTACTATGCAACTAACATAGACGAACACCAATATAACCTTATGATAAGCGGAAATACTTGATATGAAAAGACCTGAAATTTTAGCCCCGGCAGGGGATATGGAGTGCCTGAGGAACTCCCTGAAATTCGGTGCAGACGCAGTTTACCTTGCCGGAAAGCAGTTCGGTATGCGTACTGCATCCAAAAATTTTGATAATGAAGAGCTGAAACAGGCAGTAGAATTGGCTCATTCCTACGGCAGTAAGCTGTATATTACAATCAACACTTTGCCAAGGAACAACGAAATTGCGGTACTTCCCGACTTTCTGATGTACGCACAGAAAATCGGCGTTGACGCCTTTATCATAGCCGATTTGGGTGTGTTTGAGCTTGCAAAAAAGTATGCACCAAAGGTGGAGCGTCACATCTCCACACAGGCCGGTATTGTAAACTCTGAAACTGCAACAGCATTTTACAATATGGGTGCGTCAAGGGTTGTGCTTGCAAGGGAAATGACCTTTGAGGACATTGCCGACATCAGGGCAAAAATCCCAAAGGAGCTGGAAATTGAGTGCTTTATACACGGTGCAATGTGCGTTTCCTTTTCCGGTAGATGTCTTATCAGCAGTTATATGACAGGCAGAGATGCCAACCGTGGGGACTGCGCACAGCCTTGCAGATGGAAGTACCATCTGTACGAGGAAAACAGACAGGGACATTTTTTCCCTGTTGAGGAGGCAGACGGTGGCACATACCTTTACAACAGCAGAGATATGTGTATGATTGACTACATTCCCGACCTTGTAAAAAGCGGAATTTCATCCCTAAAGATTGAGGGCAGGGCAAAAAGTGCATACTACTGCGCTGTTACAACAAACGCCTACCGCCACGCACTTAACGACTATATGAGTATGGGGGACAGCTACACCCTAAAGCCTTGGATAAAGGAAGAGCTTGAAAAAATCAGCCACAGGGAATATAACACAGGCTTTTACCTTGGTGGTGAGCCGGGACAGGTTACCTCAAACGGTGGTTACATTCGCCACTATGACATTGTTGCGGTGTGTGAGGAAAGTGACGGAAACATAAGCAGTATTACACAGCGAAACAAATTCTTTGTTGGGGATACACTTGATGTTCTTCCACCCTCGGGAATACCCTTTACAACTGTTTGCACAGGGCTTGTAAACAGGTTTGGCGAAAGTGTGGAGAGTGCTCCCCACGCAATGGAGAGCCTTACAATGACTACCGACAGAGAAATTCCACCCTCATCGGTAATTCGTAAAAAGCGTTCTTGACAATTATAAATTACTTGATTATAATAGAATAGATAGGTTAAAGGCTATGACCAAGGAGAATATAGCATTTGCTTTTCAGGGAAACAATGATTAAATCATTTGCAAATATTGTTAAGAAATTTATACAGTGTTTCCACAGAGAGGGCAGGGTTGGTGCAACTGCCTAAAGTAAAGTTATTGGGCCACCTTGGTAGCCCCGTGTGATGAATACGGCGTATTTCTGCGTTAAAGAGTCCGAGAGGTAGTATTTTTTAAAATACTGCAAGTAGGGTGGTACCACAGGAATATTCCTGCCCCTAAGCTTAGGGGCAGGTTTTTTGTTTTTTAGTATAATTTTAGTTTGAGATAGGAGAGTATAACAAATGCAGTGGACAGGACTTAATGAATTAAGAGAAAAATTCCTTTCCTTTATGGAGTCAAAGGGATGTTTAAGACTACCGTCATTCCCACTTATTCCAAAGGACGACAACAGCCTACTACTGATTAACAGCGGTATGGCACCTATGAAAAAGTACTTTACAGGTGAAGTAACACCGCCTAAAAAGAGGGTTACAACCTGTCAAAAGTGTATCCGTACACCCGACATTGAGGAGGTTGGCATTACCGACCGCCACGGAACATATTTTGAAATGCTTGGTAACTTCTCCTTTGGGGACTACTTCAAGCGTGAGGCTACTGCTTGGGCTTGGGAGTTCTTTACAGAGGTTTTGGAAATTCCAAAGGAAAAGCTTTTTGTTTCCATTTACGAAAAGGATGACGAGGCTTATAATATCTGGACTAAAGAGGTTGGTGTTGAAAAGAGCCATATGGTTCGCCTTGGCAAGGATGATAACTTCTGGGAACACGGCAGTGGTCCCTGCGGTCCTTGCTCCGAAATTTACTACGACCGTGGAGAAGAACACGGCTGTGGAAAAGAGAGCTGTGCAGTAGGCTGTGACTGCGACAGATTTATGGAGGTTTGGAACCTTGTGTTCACTCAGTTTGACAGTGACGGAAAGGGCAACTACACTCCCCTTGACCACCCAAATATCGACACAGGTATGGGACTTGAAAGACTTGCCTGTGTAATGCAGGGCGTTGACAATTTGTTCCTTGTTGACACAGTGCAGAACATTATGAAGCACATTTCCTCAATCGTTGGTGTTGAGTACGGCGAAAGCGAAAAGACAGATATTTCCCTAAGAGTTATTACCGACCATATCCGCTCCACAACCTTTATGATTGGTGACGGTGTTATGCCGTCAAACGAGGGCAGAGGTTATGTTTTAAGACGACTGCTCAGAAGAGCCGCCCGTCACGGCAGAATTTTAGGCTACACAAAGCCGTTCCTATACAAAATTGCAGATACAGTAATCAAGGAAAACGAATCTGCTTATCCCGAGCTTCGTGACAAGAGAGATTTTATCATCAAGCTGATTGAGGTTGAGGAGGATAACTTCAGCCAAACAGTTAATCAGGGCTTGCAGATGCTTGAATCAATGATTACAAAGAACGACACAAAGACTCTTTCAGGTGATGACGCATTCAGGCTGAACGACACCTTCGGTCTGCCTATTGACCTTATTAAGGAGATTGTTAACGAGTCGGGAATGTCTGTTGACACCGAAAGGTTCAAGTCACTTCTTGATGAACAGAAAAAGCGTTCAAGGGACGCAAGAAAAAATGCCGGTGAGGATGCTTGGATTTCCGACAGTACCGACCTTACAGATATTGAGCCAACTGAATTTACAGGCTACAAGCTGACAATGAATCAGGCAAAGGTTGTAGGTATTGTTAAAGACGGCGAAAGGGCTTTGGCACTTGCAGAGGGCGAAAGCGGTGTTGTTATCCTTAACAAAACACCTTTCTATGCCGAAAGCGGTGGTCAGGTTGGCGACACAGGTATCATTAACAATGGCGATATGGTGGTAACTGTTAAGAACACCACAAAGGATGCATCGGGAATTTTCTTACACAGCGTAACGGTTGAAAAGGGTGTTATTGCAGTTGATGATGAAGTTCTTGCAAAGATTGATTCAAAGAGAAGAATGAGCATCACCCGCAACCACACAGCGGCTCACCTTTTACAGGCGGCCTTAAGAGAGGTTTTAGGCACTCATGTTGAACAGGCAGGTCAGTTTGTAAGTGACGATTACTTTAGATTTGACTTCACCCACTTTGAGGCGCTCACATCAGATGAGCTTGAAAAGGTAGAAAATCTTGTAAATGAAAAAATCCTTGAACAGCTTGATGTTGTTTCAGAGGAGATGAGCATTGACGAGGCTAAAAAGTTAGGTGCTATGATGCTGTTCGGCGAAAAGTACGGCGACACAGTTCGTGTTGTAAATGCCGGTGACTTCTCACTTGAATTCTGCGGTGGTACTCATGTGGGCAATACCTCAAATATCGGTCTTTTCAAAATCAAGTCGGAAAATTCCGTTGCATCAGGTGTGAGAAGAATTGAGGCTGTAACAGGCGAGGGTGTTCTCAACTACCTTGACAGCGTTTTGTATGTTGTAAATAAGTGCACAGAGGCACTTCGCATAAACAACCCTCGTGAGCTTGTTCAAGGCTCAATCCGTATTGCCGAGGAAATGAAGGCAAAGGACAAGAAGATTGAAGAGCTTAACAAGAAAATTGCACAGAATGCAACTGAGGGAATATTCAAGAATGCCAAGAGATACAAGGGTGTTCGTATTATCTCCGTTGCAATCAACGACGCAACAACAGATATGCTCCGTGATATTGCATCAAGAGCAGTCAGCAACAACCCAATGACAGCCATTGTACTTGCCGGTATTTCAGGGGAAAAGGTAACATTTATCTGCTCCTGTGGCAAGGACGCAGTTGCATTAGGTCTTAAAGCCGGTGACATTGTCCGCCAGGTTGCACAGATTGCCGGCGGTAACGGAGGCGGTAAGCCCAATATGGCTATGGCAGGTGCAAAGGACATTACAAAGGTCGACGACGCAATCATAGCAACAGAGGGAATTATCCACAAACTGGTTGACGACCTTGGTATTGAATGATTTTAAGTAAAAATAGCAAATAAAAAATAGCAAAACGCTCTCGTAAAATTCGGGAGCGTTTGTTGTAGTTTGTCGTAGTATTATTATTACCTCATTAATGGGTACAAAAATACCTACCTCGATAATGAAGTGCTTGGGAAACACTGATTAAATAATTTGCACAGAAAGGGCTGTCAGATTTTTTGAGCATACCGGCGGAAAATATGCAAACAAGATGTGTGAAGTTATTTATTCAGTGTTTCCCTTGATTTGAATATTTGAAAGTATAACAAAGCCGCCTTGATGTCTCAAGACGGCTTTTAAGCGTCGGTTATTTGGCAGGCGTCCCATTCTCCTGCATCTCTCGAAGTTTCCTTCTGTCAAGCCATCGGCGTGTGGACGGGGACGAAATCTTCCACCTCAAATAACCTATTCTTATCTTATAAATATTGTATCATAATTATTCTAATTTGTAAACATATGAATTTCTGATAGAATGAGCCTGACAGAATGAGTGGTAGAGGTGGGGGATTCCTCGGCAAGCTCGGAATGACAAAGTAGTGGTTCGGAATGACAGGTTGGGGTGGTGCAGAATGGCAGGATTCCGGTTCATTGATGATAGGCCTTTGGTTCTTCTTTGATGTGCTGCACAAAAGAAAAACACCGGAGCAAATGCTCCGGTTATACTTTTTAATATCAAATATCTATTAGACTGCTCTTGTAACCTTACCTGAACGTAAGCAACGGGTGCAAGCGTAAACACGCTTAGGCTGACCGTCAACAATAGCCTTAACTCTCTGTACATTTGGCTTCCAAGTTCTGTTTGAACGCCTATGTGAGTGAGATACCTTAATACCAAAAGTAACGCCTTTACCGCAGAATTCACATTTTGCCATGCGTCTGCACCTCCTTAGCAATGAATAATCATACTATTTTTTTCAACTATGTTATAATAACAGATATTTCTTCATTTTGCAAGTGTTTTTTGAAATTTGTGCAGAAAAAGTCAAATATATCTTATTGTCCTTGTATTTTTCATATTTATAAGCTATAATAATATGAATAATAATTATGTTAGATAGGTGAAGATATGTTAAGTGAACTTATAAATGCTTTTCGTGGGGGCAGTGTTGACTTTGGCTCGATTTTGATGCAGTTGTTTGCACTTTTGCTTATAATTTTTCTCGTTTTGCCCTTTCACGAATGGGCTCACGCTTTTACAGCACTTAAGCTTGGTGATACCTCTGTTAAGTACAGGGGCAGACTTTCTTTAAACCCCCTTGCACACATTGATGTTTTAGGCTCAATTTTCCTATTGTGCTTTGGCTTTGGCTGGGCAAAGCCTGTGCCTGTTGACTCAAGGAATTTTAAGAATGAAAAGGTAGGTATGGCTAT
Organism: Oscillospiraceae bacterium; assembly: GCA_029225165.1. GTDB lineage: Bacteria > Bacillota > Clostridia > Oscillospirales > Acutalibacteraceae > Ruminococcoides. The sequence continues at coordinate 5,088 of JAQXVY010000053.1, read as the reverse complement.
AACCGCTGTTATGGGGCCTGTTGCAAACCTTGTTGCAGGACTTGTGGGGCAAATAATATTTTATGCACTTTTGGTAATTAATCCAAACTTTTTCCTTGCTTCACAGGTAGGTTTATATATTTCTATGTTCCTGAACTACTATGTAACTGTAAACATCTACCTTGCTGTGTTTAACCTTATCCCGATTCCGCCTTTGGACGGTTCAAAAATTCTCTTTGTTTTTCTTCCCGACAAGGCAGTAAACTTTTTCTATCAGTACGAAAGGTACATTATGATTATCCTTTTCGCACTTCTTTGGATGGGATTTTTAAGCACACCACTTGTTTATCTAAGTGATTTTGTATACGATGGCATTAACTTTGTTGCAAGATTACCGTTTTTGTGGGCGTTTTAATGATGAACAGTATGGCAGACGAAAAAACATTAGTCATAAATCCGTCAAGCGGTGAGTACGGTGAGGATAATCACAAGCTACTCTACCACACAGATGTGTTTGACGGTCCTCTTGATTTGCTCCTGACGCTGATTGCAAAGAACAAAATTGACATTTGCGACATTGTAATCTCCGACTTAATCGACCAGTATTTGGAGCAGATTAAGATTATGCAAGAGGAAGAAATGGACATAGCCTCCGAATTTTTGCAGATGGCAAGCAGACTTGTTTACATCAAGTCGGTTATGCTACTTCCAAAGTATGAAGAAGAGGCGGAGGAACTTAAAAAGGAACTTACCGGTCAGCTCATTGAGTATCAGCTTTGCAAGGAGATAGCCTTGATGCTGTCAGGTGAAATCAGCTTTGGTTACTTCACAAAAGAGCCAAGCAAAATGAACTTTGACACAACCTACGACAGAAGTCACGACCCCTTTGACATAGCCAAGGGCTATATTTCCGCTGTGGGCAGAGGAAAGGCAAAGCTTCCACCACCAAAGGAGGCTTTTTCGGGGATTGTCAGCAGGAAGATTGTTTCTGTTTCCTCCAAAATTATTACCGTTATGCGAAAGCTGTACAAGGGTAACACAGTAAAGTACAGCACCCTTTTTGAAGCCGCCAACGGTAAAAGTGAGCTTGTAGCCACATTCCTTGCTGTCCTTGAACTTGTTAAGGGAAAGCGTGTAAGGGTTGAGGGTGACGGCGACAATGCAGAAGTGAGAATGATTTAATTCTTTTGAGGAATATTATATGAGTAATGAAGAAATGAAAAGAGCAGTTGAGGCAATACTTTTTGCCGCAGGAGAATCTGTGGAAATTTCAAGAATTGGTGAAGCCCTTGAACTAACACCAAAGAAAGCCGAAAATCTCCTGGAGGAGCTTACAGAGGAATTTAACTCCCAAAATCACGGCTTTAAAATAATGCGTTACAATGACAGCTACCGGTTTGTAACCCACAAGGAGTACGAGGAGCAAATACGCAGGGTTATGGACTTAAACCGCAAAAAGCCACTTTCACAGGCGGCTATGGAGGTACTGGCAGTAATTGCCTACAACCAGCCTGTTACCAAGGCATTTGTGGAGCAAATCCGTGGTGTTGACTGCTCCGGTGTTATAGGCTCCCTTACAATAAAGGGCTTGATTGAGGAAAGGGGCAGACTTGAACTGCCGGGCAGACCGCTCCTTTACGGTACAACGGAAAACTTTTTAAGGTGCTTTAACATAAGCTCCATTGAGGAGTTACCACCGATACCTCAGTCCGACAAAGAGGAAAATTCTGAAGAAAATATCAGCGAAAAGGAAAATTCAGAGGATACCATAACAGGAACTCCAAAGGAGATTATCGAAATGGCAGTTGAGGAATAATAATGACTGTACTCGCCATAATACTATTGATATTTTTAGTGCTTTTTTTACTTTCACTTTTTAGGGTGAAATTGACGGCAAAATATGAGGATAAACCAATAGTAATAATTAAGGTATTTTTCCTGAAATTCAAATTCCCGTCAGAAAAAAAGGCTAAAAAGAAAAAGCCAAAGAAGAAAAAGTCCTCTCCCAAAAAGAAAAAGACGGATAAAAAACAGGAAAAAGAAAAAAAGCAGTCTAAAAGTCCTTTAAAACAGCTTTGGGACAAAAAGGGACTAACGGGACTTTTGGACATTTTAAATGAGCTTTTGGCTCTTTCCAAGGGCGTTCTTAAAGGATTTTTCAACCGACTTTTAATACACAATTTTGATGTAAAAATTACCGTGGGCGGTGAAGATGCAAGTGATACTGCACTTGGCTACGGAACTGCCTGTGCTGTGGTTTATCCCCTTATGGGCAGACTTTACAACGCACTAAATATTGAGGACTATACTGTTGATGTGCAGTGTGATTTTAGTGAGGACAGCAAAACCACAGTATATGCCTATGCCTTTGGCACAATCAGAATAATACACATTATAATAATCGCAATAAAGGCTCTGTTTAGAGCATTAAAAACATATTTGAAAATGAAATTTTAAGAAATTTTAATAAGGAGAATTGCTATGAGTGAACATCCTATTGAAAGCCTGATGGGCGTTACAATGCAAAAAATAAAGGAAATGGTGGATGTAAACACCATTATCGGCGACCCCATTACTACTCCTGACGGAACTGTAATTGTGCCTGTTTCCAAGGTTAGCTACGGCTTTGCCAGCGGTGGTTCCGATTTTCCGTCAAAAAAGGACGGAAAGAACTGCTTTGGCGGTGGTTCAGGTGCCGGAATTACCATCAACCCTGTTGGTTTTCTTACAGTAAACAGGGGCGAAGTGAAAATGATTGGCATTGGAGAAAATGACGGTACTCTTGACAAGGCTCTTGCAATGGTTCCCGATGTTTTTGACAAGGTAACAGGCTTCTTTAAAAAGGACAAAAAGGGAAATAAGGACAAAACAGACAAAACACCTGTAATTACTGTTGACGACAGCGAGGCAGAGGAATAATTGTCAATAAATCCTTGTGAATAAAGTTTTTTTCATATCATAACCTTTTACGAGGTGATTTTATGAAAAAATTTGTTGCTGTGATTTTTTCCTGTATATTTCTCTTTACAATATCTGTAATGGACGGCTTTGCCGGTGAACTTTCAACCTCTGCACAGGCATCTGTACTCATATGCGCAGACAACGGAAAGGTGCTTTACAGCCACAATATGAACACAAGGCTGAAGATGGCGTCAACCACAAAGCTGATGACCGCCCTTTTGACCCTGGAAAGTGCCAAAAAGGACAACAGGGTTGTTACATTTAAGGAGTCTATGATTGAAAAGGGAAGTTCAATGTACCTAAAGGTTGGTGAAAGGCTCCGACTTGAGGACTTGTGCGTTGGTATGCTGTTGCCCTCAGGTAATGATGCCGCCACCTGTTCGGCAATTTCTATTGCCGGCAGTAAGGAAAATTTTGCAAAGCTGATGAACAGTAGGGCAGAGAAGATTGGTATGAAGAATACAAGCTTTGTAACACCCTCGGGACTTGATGATGCTGACCATTACAGCACAGCCTATGATATGGCTTTGCTGATGAAGGAGTGCCTTAAAAATAAAAAGTTTTGTGAAATCAGCGGTAGTGTTTCTCGTACTGTCAGCTTTGTAAGTCCAAAGGATAAAGCGGTTACATATCAAAATCACAACAGACTCCTTTCTTCCTACAAGTACTGCATCAGCGGAAAAACAGGCTATACCGAAAGTGCCGGAAGATGCCTTGTTACTGCCTCTCAGAAAAACGGTGTAACACTTATTGCCGTTACACTAAACGACCGAAACGACTGGGAAGATCACACATCCCTTTATGAATACGGTTTTTCTAAGGTGCACAGCCAAGCCTTCTCAAAGAAAACCATAACTCAAAGTGTGGTTGGTGGAGAAAAGGATTTTGTAAAGCTGAATATTGAGGGAAAAAGCTTTATTACAAACAGCAAAAAGGACAAAATTACACTGAAAATTTTAGTTGACCCCTTTGCATATGCCCCCATAAATAAGGGGGACAGGGCAGGGCTTGTGCTTTACCTTAAAAATGGCAGAGTTATTGACAAATCAACCATAAATTACAGCGAAAATATAGAATACAAATCAACCCAAAGTGGTTTTTGGGAGTTTATAAAAGGATTGTTTTAATGGCTAAAAAAGAATTAGTAAGACTGCAAAAAATGATGGCAGACTGCGGTGTGGCTTCCCGTAGAAAATCAGAGGATTTAATAAGACAGGGAAGTGTTAAGGTTAACGGCAGAGTTGCCCAAATCGGCGACAAGGTTGACCCTGTTAACGACAAGGTTTTTGTTAAGGGACAGAGGATAAAGGGCACTGCAATGCCGAAAAAAAGGTATATTATGCTCCACAAGCCCCGTGGTTATGTTACAACTATGAGTGACGAAATGGGCAGAAAGTGTGTAGCAGAGCTGATTACCGACATTGACGAGAGGATTTATCCTGTGGGCAGACTGGACAGGGACAGCGAGGGACTTCTCCTGATGACAAATGACGGAGAATTTGCAAACACCGTCACCCACCCAAAGAAGGACATCTACAAGGTGTACCGTGTAACTGTTCGTCCCAAAATTACCGACGAGCAGATTACACAGATGATGATGGGAATGACCATTGACGGCTACAAAACAAAGCCCTGCGAGGTGCGTGTAATCACCCGTCAGGAGGGCAGAGTAGTGCTGGAAATTTTGCTCCACGAGGGCAGAAACCGTCAAATCAGAAAAATGTGCGAACAGCTTGGACTGGAGGTTGCAAGGCTGAAAAGGACAGCAATCGGCACAGTTAAGCTGGGTATGCTGAAAACAGGTGACTGGCGTGACCTAACACAAAAGGAAATCGACAAGCTGGTGGCAAACCCAAATCCATCTTCTCATATTGTTTAACGAGCTAAAGACCGACCCGGATGATTTCTCTAACAAAATTAGTGGTAGAGGCAGGGGATTCCTCGACAGGCTCGGAATGACAGTGTGGTGGCAGGAAATGACACGAAACCCTGTCATTCTGAGGGAGCGAATGTGGTATAATGTTTTTGGAAGGAAGTCAAATGACAAAAAGACAAAGAAAGGAAGCCAAAAACAATGCCAAAAGGACAGAGAAAAGATTACAGTAAAGAATTTAAATTAAGTGCAGTTCACTTGATGAAAAGCAAACT
>JAQXVY010000052.1 GCA_029225165.1 Oscillospiraceae bacterium | reverse complement strand
GATGGTTTTAGACTATTATGAATACTATTATAATTTTCTGCGACCACACAGTACCCTCGGGTACTGTGCGCCTATGACTTATCTTTTAAAAACTGTCATTTAGTTTTTACATTTTTATTCCAAAAAACTGTACCATTTTCTAGCGAGGAATCTTAAAGAAAAGCAGTAGTGTATAAACCGACACCAACAGGTAATATGAAAGTGTGTTTTTTTCTAACATTGTGAGTGGTAGAGGTGGGGGATTCCTCGACAAGCTCGGAATGACAGTGTGGTGGCTGGTAATGACAGTTTGTGAATTCTTACTTAAGTTGACTACATTGATGGGATGAGTATTTGGTCTAAATGAAATTTTCAAAAAATATATTGACAAAATGAAAAATAGTGCATATAATAAAAATAACATATGAACAATTATTCATATGTACATACATTCATTAATATAATTTGTAGTGTCAGGAGGATTTGCTATGGAAAATAAATGTGCAAACCACAGCGAACATAAGGATGAAATGCTTAGGGCAAAGGAGAATTTGCCTGATGAAAAAAAGGTGATTTTACTTGCAGATTTTTTTAAGGTATTTGGTGACAGCACAAGGCTGAAAATAATCAGTATGCTCCGCCACAACAGTCTGTCGGTTTGTTGTATTGCCGATTGCCTTGGTATGGAGCAAAGTGCAATCAGCCACCAGCTAAAGGTTCTTCGCAATAACCACATTGTTAAGGTGGAAAAACAGGGAAAGCAAAGCTTTTACAGCCTTGACGACCTTCATGTAGAGCTGATTTATCAAATGGGACTTGAGCATATTTTGGAGGATGAGTGATGGAGGATTTTAAGGTAACAGGTATTCATTGCGGATGCGGAAACTGCCACAATGATGATGATTGTAAAACTGAAAAGCATAGCCACAATGGGGATTGCTGTGAACATCAAAACTGTTGTAACGGTAAAGAAAATTCCCACTGTTGCAATGATGAGCATAGTCATAATTCTTACGATGATGAGGAAGAACCCCACAGCAAACTAAGGGCAATTTTACTTGGTTTTTCTGCTGTGCTTACCGCAATAAGCGTTATTTTGCATTTGACTCTTGACTTTAACCCCGTTGTAATCGGAATAGCCTGCGGTGTGGCTACTGCCCTTGCAGGTAACGAAATATTCTTGAAGGGTATAAAGTCAGCAATAAAGCTAAAGCTTGACGAAACTACACTTCTTACTATTGCAGTAATTGCGGCATTTTGTCTTGGAGAATTTACCGAGGCGGCTTTGGTAACAATACTATTCTGCTTTGGGGAACTGCTGGAGGATATTGCAGTAAGCCGTTCAAAAAAGAATATAGAAACCTTGGCGCAAATCAGACCTGACAAGGCAATTCTCATTGAAAACGGGAAAGAGGTTGAAGTGCCTGCCGAAAATGTTAAGATAGGCAGTACAATCCTTGTAAGACCATACGAGAGAATCCCTGTTGACGGCACTATTGTACAGGGCAACTCCTCAATAGACACCTCTGCCATAACAGGCGAGAGCGTTCCCATTGACGGTACAAAGGGTACTGAAGTTATGAGCGGTATGCAAAACGGCGAGGGAGTTATAAAGGTTGTAACAACCAAAACAGCGGAAAACTCTGCAGCATCCCGAATACTTAAAATGGTGGGAGAGAGCCAAAAGAATAAAGGGGATTCGGAAAAATTTATCACAAGATTTGCAAGGGTATATACTCCTATTGTAATAGTAATATCGGTTTTGGTGGCGGTTGTGCCTTCCCTTATTTTCGGCAACTTCTCCCTTTGGCTGTACAGAGCCCTTGTGTGCCTTGTAGCGTCCTGCCCTTGTGCCATAGTAATTTCCGTTCCACTTGCCTACTTTGCAGGAATAGGCGGTGCAAGTAAAAAGGGAATTATGATAAAGGGCGGAAAGTATGTTGAGGCACTTTCAAAGGCGGATTGCTTTGTTTTTGACAAAACAGGTACACTTACAACAGGAAAAATCAAGGTAGGTAGTGTAACAGCCTTTGGGGATATGAGTGAAGAACAAATCCTCGGTTATTGTGCCTCTGCGGAAGAATACAGTACTCACCCTATTGCCCTTGCCATAAAGACAAAAGCAAAGGAAAGTAATGCTACGGTAATTAAGGCTGATAATATTACAGAAAAAGCAGGACACGGTGTGTCGGCAGAAATTGAGGGAAAGAAGATTTCTGTGGGTGGAGTTGGACTGCTGACAAGTGATGATAAGGATAGAGTAAAGGATAATTCATCTGTATTCCTCATTGTAAACGGAAAATTACAAGGTGGAATTACAGTAACCGATACAATTCGTGAGGAAAGCAAGGCTGTGCTTGATAAACTAAAAGGTATGGGAGCAAATCAGCTTGTAATGCTGACAGGCGACAGGGAGGACAAGGCGAAAAATATTGCAGACCTTGCAGGAATTACAACTGTGTACAGTAATCTCCTGCCTGACGAAAAGGTAAGCCGTATGGAGGAGCTTAGGAAGTGTCACACATCAACTGTGTTTGTTGGTGACGGAATAAACGACGCACCTGTAATCGCCTTGGCTGACTGCGGAGTTGCAATGGGGCTTGGCAGTGACGCCGCCATTGAGGCAAGTGACGCAGTACTTGCTGACGGTACACTTAAACAACTTCCGCTTATGGTGAAAATATCACGAAGGATTATGTCAACAATCAAAGCAAACATTACCTTTGCCCTTGCAGTAAAAGCCCTTGTAATCGCCCTTGCTGTGGTGGGAATTGCCCCAATGTGGCTTGGTGTATTAAGCGACACAGGACTTTCTATGATTTGCATACTGTATTCAATGAGGTTGCTAAAATAGTTTTTATAATTGCAAAAAGGCTGCTCCGTTTGGAACAGCCTTTTCAAAATTGTGGGGAATACTCCCACATATAAAGTTTTAATAGTATTAGTTGTTGATGAGCTTGTCCTCTTCATCCCAGCTGTAAAGCTTTCTGATTTCTGCACCAACAATTTCTGATGGATGCTCAGCGGCATTGTTGCGCATAGCTCTAAAGTGAGCCTGACCGCCGGCAGGTGACATATCAAGCAAGAAGTCCTTAGCAAAAGCACCGCTTTGAATGTCGGCAAGAACCTGCTTCATAGCTTTCTTTGTGTCCTCTGTAATAATCTTTGGACCTGTGATGTAGTCGCCGTACTCTGCTGTGTTGGAGATAGAATATCTCATACCTGCAAAGCCTGACTGATAAATAAGGTCAACAATAAGCTTCATCTCGTGGATACACTCAAAGTAAGCGTTTCTTGGGTCGTAGCCTGCCTCAACAAGTGTTTCAAAGCCACACTGCATAAGTGCGCAAACACCACCGCAGAGAACAGCCTGTTCACCAAAGAGGTCAGTTTCTGTTTCTGTCTTGAATGTTGTTTCAAGAACACCTGCACGGCTTCCGCCGATACCTGCTGCATATGCAAGAGCCATCTGCTGTGCCATACCTGTTGCGTCCTGATGAACAGCTACAAGACAAGGAACACCCTTGCCTTCCTGGTACTCGGAACGAACTGTGTGACCCGGTCCCTTTGGTGCAATCATTGTAACATCAACATTTGCAGGTGGTACAATCTGACCAAAGTGAATAGCAAAACCGTGAGCGAACATAAGCATATTACCCTCTTCAAGGTTTGGTTCAATGTCCTTCTTATACATTGCTGCCTGCTTTTCATCATTGATAAGAATCATAATGATGTCAGCTTTTTTTGCAGCTTCAGCAGCTGTGTAAACTTCAAAGCCCTGGTCTTCTGCCTTTTTCCAGCTCTTGGAGCCTACATAAAGACCGATAATAACATTTACACCGCTGTCCTTAAGGTTAAGTGCGTGTGCGTGACCCTGGCTGCCATAACCAATGATAGCAACTGTCTTATCCTTTAAAAGGTTAAGGTCACAGTCTGATTGATAAAAAATACTTGCTGCCATTTTATATTCCTCCTTAAAATTGGCAAATGTATGGTTAAAAAGCATATCTAAAAATATGCTAATTAATCGCTTAATCGTTAAAGCCGCTGTGGTAGGCTTCTCCCTGACCTTTTTCAATGGCTACTGTGCCTGTTCGCACAATTTCCTTAATGCCAAAAGGCTTTAAAAGGTCAATAAGTGTGTCAATTCTGTCAAGTGTTTCAGAGTACTCAAGGGTGATTGTATTTGCGGCAACATCAACAACCTTTGCCGACATAACCTGTGCAATACGCATAATCTCGTCACGCTTTTTGTTGTTACTGCTAACCTTAATGAGCAAAAGCTCACGGCTTATGTATTCGCCCTCAATAAGTCTTTTTACCTTGATAACAGGGATGAGTTTGTTCAGTTGTTTTTCAAGTTGTTCAACCACATATTCGTCGCCGTCGGCAACTATTGTAATCCTTGAAATTGCAGGATTGCTTGTTACACCAACGGCAAGGCTGTCAATGTTAAAGGCTCTTCGTGAGAAAAGTCCCGAAATCTTTGACAAAACACCAGAGTGGTTTTCAACAATAACGGATAAGGTGTATTTCATAACTATAGTCACTCTTTAATTTATATTGATGGGGTGTCTGGATAAACATTGCAAATGAGGATGAATGGTTCTTTCAACTTGAACATTTCCTCTGCAACACGCTCGGCTTCTTCGTTGGAATTAACCTCGGCAGACTTTATACCGTATGCTTTTGCTATCTCCTTAAAGTCAGGATCAGCTAAAATTGTAGCGCTGAATCTGCTTTCGTACTGCTTTGTCTGAAGCTCTCTAACCATACCAAGACGGTTGTTCCTCATAACAATAATCTTTATGTCAATGTTGTTTTGCATAATTGTGCCAAGCTCTGTGAGATTCATCTGGAAAGAACCGTCACCGCACACAGCAACAACATCCCTTGTTGGTCTTGCCAGCTTTGCGCCTATTGCGGCAGGAACGCTGTAACCCATTGTACCCATACCGCCTGTTGTAAGGAACCTTCCCTCACGAATACGGAAGTTGTTGGCACACCAAATCTGGTTTTGACCAACATCCGCCACAAGGATTCCCTTGCTCTTCATCATAAAGGAAAGCTTTGCAACAAGTGACCTTGGCTCAACAAATCCCTCTGTAACAGGTGGAGTCCTGTAAAGATTTTTCTTCCAATCCCTGTATGTTTCACACCATTCGTGGGGGATATGATAGTCGCCGATTTCTTCAATCAGTTTTTCGATAACATTCTTCATATCACCTACAATAGGAACGGTTGTCCTTACATTTTTTCCTATTTCAGCAGGGTCTATATCAATATGTATAATCTTGCTTGTTTTACTTACCTGGTCAGGTCTTGCAACAGCCCTGTCACCAAGCCTTGCACCGCAAACAATCAGCAAATCACTTTCGTGCAAAGCACGGTTTGCATACTTTTTGCCGTGACTGCCAAGCATACCAAGGTATCTCGTATGTTCACTTGGCATAACACCGATTCCCATAAGGGTTGAGATAACAGGAATACCTGTGGTTTCTGCAAATTTAACAAGCTTTAGCTTACTTCCCGAAGAAAGCACACCGCCACCTGCAACAATAAGAGGACGCTCAGCCTTTTTGATTAGCTCAACAGCCTTTTTAATCTGCATTTTGTGTCCACGGACATTTGGCTTGTAACCAACAATATCTACACTCTCAGGGTACTCAAAGGACTCAATCTCCTCCTCCTGAACATCCTGAGGAATATCAATGAGGACAGGGCCCATTCGTCCTGTTGTGGCAATGTGAAAAGCCTCCTTAAATACTCTTGGCAAATCCTTTGTGTCGTTTACAAGGTAGCTGTGCTTTACAAATGGTTCACAGGCGCCTGTTATGTCAGCCTCCTGAAAAACATCTCTGCCCAAAAGCTCCCTTTTAACCTGACCTGTAATACAAATTACAGGAATACTGTCGGAATAGGCAGTAGCAATACCGGTAATCATATTTGTAGCACCGGGGCCTGAGGTTGCAACGCAAACGCCAACCTTGTTACTGCATCTGCTGTAGCCGTTTGCAGCGTGAACAGCAGACTGCTCCATCCTTACAAGTATATGCTTAATATTGGATTTGTATAGTGAATCATAAAATGGGCATATTGCCGCACCCGGATAACCAAAGACAGTTGTAACGCCCTCGGCTTCAAGGCACTTTATCATTATGTCTGCACCGCTAATCATATATCTGTAATGCTCCTAAAAAATTATATGGTGTAATAAATTGTTACTAATATAAACACCAATTAAAAAGTGCATTGCTTTTTAATCAGTGTGTGTAGTAATCATTCCTATATAAAAACATTATACAATAAACAATATTCTATTTCAAGGGGAAAACACAAAAAAACGACTTGATTTTCTCTGTTTGCTATGCTATAATAAGCAGAGTTAATTGCAAACCTTTGTTTTAGGTTTCTATAAGCGAGCGACAGGCCCTATACGATTGGTGCCTGTGAACCATGTCAGGCGGGGAACCGAGCAGCATTAAGCAGTGTTTCCGATGCGATGTAGTAAGTCTGTCGTTCACTTATATAAATCTCTGCCGTTATGGCGGTATAACGGTTTGCAATTTTTTATTTGCAGGGTGGTGAATTTATGTATCAGGTTCTTTACCGCAAGTGGCGTCCCGAAAAATTTTCCGATGTGTCGGGTCAGCCTCAGGTTACAAAAACTCTTAAAAACGAGATTAAGAACGGCAGGATTAACCATGCCTATCTCTTTACAGGCTCAAGGGGAACAGGTAAAACAACCTGTGCAAAAATTTTAGCCAAGGCTGTAAACTGCCTTGACAGTCACGACGGAGAGCCCTGCGGAAAGTGCCAAAATTGTGTGGACTTTCAGGAGGGCAACCTCCTTGATGTTGTTGAGATGGACGCCGCCAGCAACCGTGGTATAGAGGATATTCGTGTACTAATTGAAGAATCAGCCTTTTCACCCTCAAAGGGAAAGTACAGAGTTTATATCATTGACGAGGTTCATATGCTTACCGAACCCGCCTTTAATGCCCTGCTGAAAACCCTTGAAGAGCCTCCTGCCCATGTTGTGTTTATCCTTGCAACAACAGAGGTGCATAAGCTTCCTCAAACAATTCTTTCAAGATGTCAAAGGTTTGACTTCCACCGAATTGCCCCGGAGGATATTGCCGAAAGACTTATGTATGTGGCACAGCAGGAAAATGTTATAATAACAAAAGAGGCGGCACTTTTAACTGCTGTTATTGCAGACGGTGCAATGAGAGATTCTCTGTCAATTATGGACAGGTGCATCGGAATCAGCCGGGATATTGACGCTGATGTGGTGCGAAAGGCGGCCGGTCTTGCCCAAAAAGATTATCTCTTCTCTCTTTCATCTGCCTGTATAAACAAAAATGTTCAAAAGGCACTTTCTATAATAGATAAGCTCCACAGCGAAAGTATGGATATGGCAAGGCTGTGTGCAGAGCTGATTGACCACTTTAGAAATTTTATGCTTATCAAAACTATCCGCAATCCCCGTGAAATGATTGTTATGAATGATGATGAGTTTGAACAGGCTCAAAGTCAGTGTGACTATGTTTCATTGGCTGATGTTGTGTATTTTATGGATGTCCTCCAGCGCAGTGCCGAGAGAATGGGTAAAAGCTCCTCTAACAGGACAGAAATGGAAACAGCCCTTGTAAAGCTGACTTCACCCGAGCTTGATATGAGCCAAGAGGCTTTGACAGCAAGACTTGTCAAGCTGGAAAAAGCTGTGAATATGGGTGGTTTTTCAAAGGCGAGTAACACCACCCAAAATAATGATACAAGTAATAAAGAAGATATTGAAAAATCTGATTTAGTAAATAAAAAGGAAGAAAATTCTGTACCTGATAGGATAGAAGAAACACCACAGCAAAATAATGCACCGGTATTCCCAAATATAGAAACCACAGCGACTGCAAACGACCTCCACAACAAACTGGAGGAAATGCGTAGCAAACTTGCAATAAAAGAGGAAGAAGCAAAAAATCAATATAGCGAACCTGTCAGCAACAATGGTTCAAGTGTTCCTTTCCCAACTATTGAGGACAGCGGTGCACCGATTCAGGAGAATATTCCTGCAAAGCGAAATCCTGTTAATCTTGAGGAAATATATGCAAATGCAGAGCCCTTTTTAAGGTGGCAGGAGGTTGTTGAAAATCTAAAGGAATACAGCCGACCGATAGCCGCATCCTTTGACAACACAGATGCCTATGTCAGCGGTGACTATCTCCTGATTGATGCAAAGACAGACATTCCTTTTAATCTTCTCAAGAGAAGTCCCGAGCAGAAGGACAGAATCAGGGATGCTGTTCAGGAGATGACAGGAAAGAGGTACAAGCTGGGACCATACAAGCCTCCTGTAAAAAAACAGGAAAAAACAGACCCTCTTGCTACCTTTGCCCAAAAGCTAAAGGACAGCGGTGTTGAAGTTACAGAAGAATAAAATCAATATAAACTTATATAAAGAAAAGAGAGGAAATTACTATGAAAGCAAGATTACCAAAAAATTATAGCGGCGGCGGAATTGGAAATATGCAGCAGCTTGCCCGTCAGGCACAGAAGATGCAGGAGGAAATGGAAACAAAAACTGCCGAGCTTGAACAAAAGGAATACAAAGCCTCAGCAGGTGGCGGAGCAGTAACTGCAGTTGTAACAGGTGCTATGGAAGTAAAATCCCTTGAAATCGACCCCGAAATTGTTGACCCTGAAGATGTTGAAATGCTCAGCGACATTGTTATGGGTGCTGTAAACGAGGCACTTAGAAACGCCGCAAAGGATAAGGAAGATACAATCTCCGCAATTTCAGGCGGACTTAACATTCCGGGTATGTTTTAATGGGAGTATATAATGTAGCTCCCCTGCAAAAGCTCATTGAACAGTTTGAAAAATTACCGGGAATAGGGGCAAAAACTGCCCAAAGACTTGCATATTTTGTCCTCAATCTGCCAAAAACAGAGGCAGAGGAATTTGCAAAGGCAATCGTTGATGCAAAGGAAAAGATAAAGTACTGCACAGTCTGCTGTAATTTTACAGATAAAGAAAAATGCCCTGTTTGTACAAGCCACAGCCGTGACCGTTCTGTAATTTGCGTGGTGGAAACACCAAGAGATGCAATGGCTATGGAAAATACAAACGAGTATCACGGAACATACCATGTTCTCCACGGTGCAATTTCACCTCTCAACGGCATAGGTCCCGACCAGCTCAGGATTAAGGAACTGTTAAGCCGACTGAATAATCAAGAGGTGGAAGAGGTTATTATGGCAACAAACCCAACAGTTGAGGGTGAGGCAACAGCAATGTACCTTACAAGACTGTTAAAGCCACTTGGTATTAAGGTGACTCGACTTGCATATGGTATTCCTGTAGGGGGCGACCTTGAATATGCCGACGAGGTAACCCTTGCAAGGGCATTAGAGGGCAGAACAGACCTTTAAGGAAACACTTGATAATTGGTGTAAGCTATGAAAGAAAGTACAAAGACAATTACACAAAATAAAAAAGCACACCACGACTACTTTGTTTTGGAAAGCTACGAGGCAGGTATTGAGCTTTGCGGTACAGAGGTAAAGTCACTTCGTGCCGGCAAGGTAAACCTAAAGGATAGCTGGTGCAACATTGTAGATGGTGAAATCTTTGTAAACGGTATGCACATCTCACCCTATGACCACGGAAACATCTTTAACCGTGACCCAATGAGGGTGAGAAAACTGCTGATGCACAAAAAAGAAATCAACAAGCTTTTCGGCATCTTGCAACAGCAGGGACTTTCCCTGATACCCATCAGCCTTTACTTCAAGGGAAGTAAGGTAAAAGTGCAGGTGGGACTGTGCAAGGGTAAAAAGCTCTATGACAAAAGGGCAACTATTGCAGACCGTGACGCCAAGAGGAATATCCAAAGGGTGCTTAAAGAAAAGCAGTATTAATCCAAAAAATTCATATTTACATTATTGAATAAATGTGATAATATGTACAATACTCTATATTATGTATAGAGTAAATATATGGGGGTGTAAAGGTTTCGACGGGGGCTTTGAACCTTGGTAAGCGAGTAGTGGCGCAGGACCGCTTTTAACCTGCAATTTTAAAAACAAACGACAACTCTAAAGTTGAATTAGCTGCCGCTTAAGGCAGCTTGTCCTGTCTTTGACCACCACGACTCAGGCAAGGGCATCATTTAGTGGTAAATGTGAACATAGGCTTGTTCTGACCTTTGTCACACAGTAGGAACTACCAAGCACCACAGCCTGTTTGCAGGCGGTGATGTAAGGGAATAAAAAATGCAAACTACACTCGTAGAAAGCCATGGGAATAAACCTTCGGACAGGAGTTCGATTCTCCTCACCTCCACCAAACAAGAACCGCAATTTTGATACAATGTGTCAAGACTGCGGTTCTTTTCTTTTTGCACCGATTAAATTTTAAAGTGCTTGTTTTCAAGCCTTTTCTGACTTCTTCCACACGAATACAAATTACAGCACCTCGGCAGATTGACTTTCTGCCGAGGTGTTTTTGTGTTTATAAGGGCATTTGAATATAATTGCTTAAAAGAAATCGTGTGAAAGATGGGTAATCGTGCGGAAGATACACTTTGTCCTTGTTTTCCGATGCCAAAATACTGTCCCTGAAGAATATAATTTGTCTTGAAATTGTATTCTTTTATAAAATCTTCTATCAGCTTTTCATCCGTGAACAATTCCATACGGTAATTATCAATTACAAATGGAATTTTCCGTCCCGTAAAAAGATAAATCCCTTAACCATTACTTCACCTTATTTCAGCTTATCACACAGCGGAAGGATTTCTTCAAGTTTGGCGACGATGCGTTTTTGCTCGGCAAGGGGTGGGAGAGGAACAAGATAGTTTTTGAGAATTTCGAACGGCGGAATGTTCTTAATAGCCGAACCCTTACTACTGCTTCTGGCATCTTTCTTTAACACAAAATCAAAGAAGACCAAGAAATACGGAATGTATAGGGGGGTGAATATCTTCATTCGCATTAACGCTTGGTTGATGATTCCTTGTTCAATTTGCTCCGGCATAACATAGGTTTCACCAATTGTGCCAGCACAGCTAACAATAATATCACCAGGCAGCACTTCAAATCCTGTCATTTTAGTTTCGAAGTATTCTCTGCTGATGTAGTAATCCCCAAGAGATGCATTTTTTTGAATGGCGTTTTTCTGCTCGTAAACTTTCACTGCACCATTTCCTTTTGGTACAAACATACTTTTGGTTATTGCACTGCCAAACGGTCCTTTTTTATAGCTGCCCAAGTCACCAAAACGCACCCAAGTCCAATTTGCAGGAATCTCATAAGGCTTTTCATCCTCGGCAATCTCCGGCAAGGGCTTTCCTTTCTTTATTTTTCCATCTTTAATAAGTTTCTGCTTTTCTTCCTGAATCTGTTGATACAATTCCTCGGCTGTGCCTTCTTCGGGGCGCTGTTCAACCAGTTTGCCCTGAATAGCCATTTGAAGAATTGATTTCTGCATATCCGCAGGGAAACGCTTGTTTAAGTCCTCCAGCCTGTTCCACGCCTTTTCATAGCGGTCAATATACGGCAACAGTTCCTCGATCTTCGCTACAATGCGCTTTTGTTCGGCAAGGGGTGGGAGGGGCAGAAGATAATTACGAAGAAATCTCAAAGAAACAAACGACTGCACTCCTCCACTTGCTTTTTTCTTCATTACATATTGTTCGTTTTGTAAATACAACAGGAAATACTCCATATGCAACAAATTTTGACCGATTGCCTTAAATAATGCCATGTTTTTAATGCAGAATTCTCGATCCTTTTTTACAAGAACTGGATTGCCTATTGTTCCGATCATTGCAAAAAGAATGTCACCATCATCAACAGCAGAACGCATATTAATCGTCTGTGCATCTTCAGTAGAAATCAGTTTTGCTGTTTCAAAGTTGATATTTCCGTCTATAAGATTTTTGCTTGTTACAAGTGGTACACCTATCGTTACATATTTAGGTGTATCGTGCGTACCGTCTCTAACATCAATTATTTCAGTAATTCGCACCCATTTCCAACTCTCCGGAATGTCAAACGGAATCTCGTCCTCTGTAATCTCCGGCAAGGACTTCTCTTTTTTGATTTTGCCGGCTTTGATGAGTTCTTTCTTTTCTTCCTGAATCCGTTGATACAGTTCTTTGGCTGTGCCTTCTTCGGGGCGTTGTTCAACCAACTTTCCCTGAATTGCCAACTGCAAAATACTGTTTTTTAACTCCTGCGGCGTCATTCCCGAACACCTCCGAGAATGGCGGTTATGTCAGCCAGCACACGGTCAATTTCGGCGTTCAGAGATGCCCGTTCCTCCTGATAACGCTGTATCAGATCCATTGGATCAAGTATTTCTTCTTCAATATGGGGATAACCACAAAGGTCAAGGTTATAATTCGTAATTACTAAACCATTGGAATCTCTTAACTCAATATCACCATTTTCTGTTTTGTAAGCAGTATATTTTTTTGCTTTATCAAAACCGTCTATATTGATTTCCTGACGGTTGTTCCACCACTCGATAACAGGCTCAAAATGCTCCAGCTTCATTGGTTTGTTTTTTGAGAAATGCTTATATCCCTCGGGCATATCAAGACGGTAAAACCAAGTTTCTTCGGTAGGTTTGGTGCGGTCAAAGAACAGAATGTTGGTAGTAATAGATGTATATGGCGCAAAAACACTGCCCGGCATACGCACAACGGTATGCAGATTAAATTCGGATAGCAGTTTCTTTTTAATATTTATCTTCGCATTATCTGTGCCGAACAGAAAGCCGTCGGGCAGGATAACAGCGGCACGACCGTTCTTTTTAAGGCGGTACATAATCACCGACATAAAGAGGTCGGCGGTTTCACTGCTTGCAAGGTCAGATGGGAAATGATTTTTTACGTCCGTTTTTTCGCTGCCACCGTAAGGAGGGTTCATAAGAATAACATCAAACTGATCGTCATCGGTATAGTCCAAGACATCTTTTAAGAGTGAGTTGTCATGATACACACGGGGTATATCTAAACCGTGTAACAACAAGTTGGTGATACAAAGCATATATGGGAATTGCTTTTTCTCTATACCGTAAATAGAGTTGCCATACTTTGCGGCATCTGCGGTACTACGTACTTGTTTTTGTAATTCTTTGAGCCAACTTGTGATAAATCCGCCTGTACCGCAGGCAAAGTCAGCCATTTTCTCGCCGATTTTCGGCTGAATCATTTTTGCCATAAAATCGGTTACGGCACGAGGTGTATAAAACTCTCCGGCAGAACCTGCGCTTTGCAGTTCTTTCAGAATGGATTCATAAATCTCGCCGAAAGCGTGGCTTTCCTCATAATCGCTGAGATCCAGTTCATCAATGACATTGATAACCTGACGGAGTAATACACCGTCTTTCATATAGTTGTTGGCATCTGCAAAAGTTGTCTGAACAATAGCTTTTTTTATGGGAGTAGATGCATTGACTTTTACACCTTCAATTAGTACATTGCCATCAGAGTCTTTAATGTCGTTACCTTTAAGTACAGGAAAAAGGGTATTGTTTACGAAATCAAGTAATCTATCTCCGGTCATTGCCGAACCGGATTTATCATCGACTGCCCAGTTTGCCCAACGACATTTCTCGGGAATAATTGATGTATATCCATCTTCGTTAAATTCCCAATCCTGTTCTTTTGCGTCATATACTTTTAAAAAGAGCATCCATGCAATCTGCTCAATACGCTGGGCATCTCCGTTGATACCTGCGTCATTGCGCATAATGTCACGAAGTCTTTTTACAAATCCCGATAGATTGCTCATTAAAATTAACCTGCCTTATATAGTTCTTCTTCCAAGGCTTTTACTGCTTGAATGTAGCCTGCTTTTCCGCCGAAATAGGTGGCGATTTTTGAGGGCTTTCCGAATTTCTTAAACGGATCAAGCTGTAAAATCTCGGTTTTCTCAATTTCATAAATACCTGTATTCATATATTTATCGAGGAGTGCTTCCAGCACTTCTCTTGCAACACCGCTGTATTTGCTCAGGAAATCACGCTTTTTTACATTATTTGCACGCTCTTTGCGTGTAAGCGGTTTTTGATTAAAGGCGACATGGCAAATGAAGTCAAAATCATCCACATCGGTCATACCTTGCTCCGCTTTCATTTGCTCAAGGTCTATGCCTTGTTCTTTCAACAGTTCCCGAATAGCTTCTTTCTTTTCTTCGGAAGTCCACTTTGAAATAAAGTTGTCAAGAGAAGCATATTTGCCGAGAATATTAGACTTTGTATAGTCCACAATGCTTTCCTGACGGAGAAGCTTGCCCTGGGCGTCATAAACTTCCACCCGCTTTCCGATGATATGAACATCACATCCGTTTTCATCAACAACATATTTGTCAACAGTAGGGGGTGGCGAAACAGAATCACCGCCATTACCGGGTGTATCCGGTTTCGGTGTCGGCTTGTGATTAGGGTCAAAGCCTTCTACAATCTCAATAGGGCCGTCCCAATCGGGATCGGAAAACAGTCTTGTAACATTGCGGAAGTCCATTACGACAAAATGATTTTTACCTTCTTTTTCACGCAGACGGGTACCACGACCGATTATCTGCTTGAATTCTGTCATAGAGTTGATCATTTCATCGAGAACAATCAGCTTTGTCATCTTGCAATCCGCTCCTGTGGAAAGAAGCTTTGAAGTCGTTGCAATTACTGGATATGGTGCAGATACGGAAATAAAGTAGTCGAGCTTGCTTTTGCCGTAAGTATCGGAGCCTGTGATACGGACAACATAGTCGGGATTTTCTTTGACCATATCGGCGTTGAGATTATTCAGCGCAATACGCATACGCTCTGCGTGATCTTCAGTAGCACAAAATACGATGGTTTTCTGCATTCTGTCGGTACTCTTGAGGTATTCGGTTATTTCCTTTGCAACCTCGTATGTGCGGTCTTCAAGAATAATATTGTAATCAAAATCGCTGTTAGTATAAATGCGATCCTCAATTATATTCCCGAATTTATCAAGTTGTCCTTTGTAAGGGCGCCAGCCGTCTGAAATATCGGTTGTTATATTTATAACCTTGAATGGGGCAAGAAAGCCGTCGTCAATACCTTCTCGCAAACTGTATGTATATACAGGCTCACCAAAGTAATCAATATTTGAAATATATTTTGTTTCCTTAGGAGTTGCGGTCATACCGATTTGTGTAGCAGAGGAGAAATAATCAAGAATTTTGCGCCAGTTGCTGTCCTTTTTTGCAGAACCTCGATGGCACTCATCAACAATAATTAGGTCAAAGAAATCCTTATTAAATAACTTTGCAAATCGAGCAACTGTTTCTTCGCCACTTTCTTCATCTTCGTTTTCTTCGTTACCTGCAAGCTGTTGATAAAGAGAAAAATATACCTCGTGAGAAGTTATGGTAATGGGATCGTCTTTTGCAAAATTTATCTTATGTATTACTTTTTCAAGGGGAGAGAAATCCTGCTGAATCGACTGATCCACGAGAATATTGCGGTCAGCCAAATACAGAACTTTCTTTTTGAGTCCGCTTTTTAAAAGGCGATAAACAATCTGAAATGCCGTATAGGTTTTGCCTGTACCCGTTGCCATAACGAGCAGTAAACGCTCTTGTCCGTTTGCGATTGCTTCAACGGTACGGTTAATAGCATTACGCTGATAATATCTCGGATCATATGTGTTCTGGCTTGAGTAGTAAGGCTGATTAATTATTTTTCTTTCATTAGCAGAGATACCTTTGCCGCCGTTTGCTTCGCTTTCCCATCGGGCAGTAAGTTCATCCACAGTCGGAAATTCGTCCATATTCAATGTGCGTTCAAAACCGGTCAGAAGGTCGTGCTCCTGAAATCCGTCACCGTTTGAACTGTATGCAAACGGAATATCCTGCATTTTGGCATAGGTAATCGCTTGCTGCAAACCGTAAGATATAGAATGATTATTATCTTTGGCTTCAACAATCGCAATAGGTTTATTTTTTGTTAAGTAAAGAACATAATCAGCCTTCTTTGGTTTTTCACGGGTTACAATATTTCCTTTCAGATTGATGCGACCGTCTGTTATTTTGGTTTCCATCGTAATATGGTCGAGTCCCCATTTTGCTTGTATTGCAGGAGTTATATATTGTAGCTTGATGTCTTCTTCAGTCATCTGTTTTTTATCTAGAATCACTGTCAGACCTCCTTTGCTATTGTTAATCAAATTATCTATAACAATATTATAATATATAAAATCACACTTAAATAATAGAAATATCAAATGTTCAATATAATTATACATATTATAACATATTTAGATAATGCAAACAACAATTATTGTTGATAAAATATACTTATTTATTGTTCACTGTACAGCTTTTGGGACAATAGTAATTGTTATGAATAATATTTTCAAAATACCATTGATAACATCAAAAAACAGGTCTATAATACAGTTAATAAATCGAACAAATGTTCTTGACTTTTGTACGGTTTTGTCACTAAGCAGTGCTCTTTCGGCTTGAAAGATTGTGGAAGTACTGCTTGCCCTGTTAATTGAACGAATATATGAAAGAAGGAATTGAAAATGAGTAGTCAAAATGTAAGATGTCCAATTTGCGGGTGCCTGAATAAAGGACTTGCTCTTGATGAAACTTTAGGTTGGATGGAGTGTATAAAATGCAAAACGGTTGTTCAAGTACAATCGGAAAAATATGTTAAGAGAGTTCCTGTAATTTCAATGAAGGAAGTAAGCGGATTGAATAAGTCTTTAGGTTGATTTTTGAGGAGGTTCAATTACGAATAACGAATGGAAACCATATCGATGCTATTGCCCTACTTGCGGCAATCTTCTCATCGGATATAAGAATAATGAGAATACGGTAAAGTATTCATGCAGCAAATGTAAAATTCATGTGATAAGGCGTGAAAAAGGTCGCAGAAGTATCCTTTTTGAAACGTTCAAACCGATAAATTAAAATTGAATTCAGCGCAACGACTGAATGGTTGAGTATTAATTACTTTGTAATTCCATTTCCAGGTCTGCGTGGTGAAGGTCAGCTGAGTGTACCAGTATTGTTGAAGCCGCTGACAGTTTAGATCTATTTTTAGGTCTATTCTGTCAGTGGCTTTTTTATTTTTGAATTAAAATTTAATTCTCAAGAAGAATTGCCGACAGAATCGCACAGGTCGGCAGTGAAGAAAATTGTAATGCGAAAGGAGGAAGCCTCAATGGGAAAAACAAGCGAGTTGTCAATTCTCATTGATGAACTAAAAACCTGCGGTGAAACGCTGATAGGTATTTCACAAGGCTTGTCCGAACTGTTCAGCGGTGCAGCCGAAAATCAAAAATCAGATGAGCCGACAACGGTGACGGAAGAACAGTCAAAAACAGCCGAGGAAAAAGTCTTAAAGCTTGAAGAAGTAAGAGCTGTTCTCGCCGAAAAATCCCGTGCAGGATTTACGGCTCAAATCAGAGAAATCCTTGTAAAGCACGGTGCTGAAAAGCTGTCTGCGGTGAATCCGTCAGAATATGAGGCTTTGCTCAAAGAAGTGGAGGTGCTTTAATATGCCTGATACACACGCAGTTTTGTCACCTTCTTCCGGTGCAAGGTGGTTAGCCTGTACTCCTTCAGCTCGTTTATGTGCAGAAATAGAAGATAAGACAAGCGAGTATGCAATACAGGGTACTTCCGCACAAGCTCTTGCGAAATACAAGCTGAAAAAATCATTGGGACAGCCGATCGATGACCCGACAGAAAACCTTACATATTTTGATAAGGAAATGGACGATTGTACAGACAGCTATCAGCAGTATGTCGTTGAAAAACTTACCGAGATAAAGCAGATATGCAAAGACCCTGTTGTTCTTGTAGAGCAGAAACTTGATTTTTCAAAATATGTGCCTGATTCATTCGG
>JAQXVY010000051.1 GCA_029225165.1 Oscillospiraceae bacterium | reverse complement strand
TTGGGTTCTAAGATTAAAGTCCCCAGGCAGTGAAGATAAAGAAATTACAATTGAAGATAAGATTATGGGCAAAATCTCATTCCCTGAGAACACTCACGATATTGTTATTCTAAAGAGTGACGGTGTGCCAACATACCACTTTGCCCACGTAATTGACGACAATCTTATGGGTACAACCCTTGTTATCCGTGGCAACGAGTGGCTAAGCTCTGTGCCAACTCACTTCCAGCTTAATCAGGTGCTTGGCTTTAAACAGCTAAAGTATGCCCACACCGCCCACCTTATGAAGATGG
This sequence comes from Oscillospiraceae bacterium, assembly GCA_029225165.1. GTDB lineage: Bacteria > Bacillota > Clostridia > Oscillospirales > Acutalibacteraceae > Ruminococcoides. The sequence continues at coordinate 42,497 of JAQXVY010000051.1, read as the reverse complement.
AAAACAACAGCAAGAGAAAGTTGAGCAAGAGGAAAGACCCTGAGCTTTCACTTGACTTTTACCGTCAGGACGGCTACCACCCATATACTGTAAAGGTGTATCTCCTCACACTTCTAAACAGCAACTTTGAGGAATGGCACGACAAAAACCCTGACAAGGACATCAACGAATTCCCATTCTCTGTTAAGAAGATGTCACAAAGCGGTGCGCTCTTTGATTTGCAAAAGTTCCACGACATCTGTAAAAAGGAATTTGCAAAGATGTCACTTGAAGAGGTTTATTCTTTCCTTGAAGCTTGGGTGCGTGAGTATGACAGCGAACACTATGATTTGTACTTCGGCGACAGGGAGTATATGGAAAAGGTGCTTACCCTTTGTATGGGACTTAACCAAAAGAGAAGAAGAAAGGACTTTGCATACGCAAAGCAGATTATCAGCAGTCTTTCTTACTTCTTTAAGGAAACCTTTGTGCCTGCTAATGAGTATAATTATGACGGTGAAACAGTTAAGGCTATCCTTACAAAGTACCTTGAAACCTATGACGAAAATGACGACAATTCCGCTTGGTTTAACAAGGTAAAGGCACTTTCAGAGGAGCTTGGCTTTACAACAGATATGAAAGCCTACAAGAAAGAACCTGAAAAATACATCGGCTCTGTTGCACAGGTGTCCGAGGTTATCCGTATTGCAATAACAGGACTGTCAAACACACCTGACCTGTGTACAATTTGTCAGATTATAGGCAAGGAGGATATGCAGGAGAGAATTGAAAAGGCAATAGAAGAGCTGTAACAAACTATTATTATAAGTCGCCTTTTGGCGACTTATATTTTAGCTATCAATTAGGAACTATATTATTATGAAAAGTTTATCGTTTTTAAAAAAATATAAGGTTCAGTCAATTCTTGCACCTCTGTTTAAGCTGCTTGAGGCGTCCTTTGAGCTTATTGTACCTCTTGTTGTTGCAGATATTATTGACAACGGAATTAACAGCGGTGACAGCACTTACATCATTGTAAGGTGTCTTATCCTTGTACTGCTTGCTGTTGTGGGTCTTGTTTCTGCAATCACAGCACAGTACTTTGCGGCAAGGGCGGCTATCGGTGCTTGTACAGGGCTTAGGAGTGCACTGTTTAGTAAGATACAAAGGCTTTCCTTTAAACAGCTTGACGGTATCGGCTCGTCAACCCTTATTACAAGAATGACAAGTGATGTAAACCAAATTCAAACGGGAATAAATATGTTTTTGCGACTGCTGTTGCGTTCGCCTTTTATTGTAATCGGCGCAACAATTATGGCTTTTTATGTGGACTCAACAAGTGCGATTGTGTTTGCTGTTGTAGTTCCCCTACTTGCTATTGTTGTTTTTGCGGTTATGTACCTTACAATTCCCCGATTTAAAAGGGTGCAAAATCAGCTTGACAGGGTGCTTTTACGGACAAAGGAAAATGTTAAGGGTGTGCGTGTTATCCGTGCCTTTAATCAGGAGGAAAATGAGATTAATTCCCTTGATGAAGAAAACAGCAGACTGCTGAAATTTCAGCAAACTGCAAACATTATTTCCTCTGTGATGAACCCTGCAACATTTGTAATCATCAACCTTGGCATAATCGGACTTATCTATGTTGGTGCAATTCGTGTTGACGCAGGGGTGATTAGTCAGGGTGAGGTTGTAGCCCTTTACAACTATATGTCACAAATTCTCGTTGAGCTTATTAAGCTTGCTAACCTTATCATTACGGAAACTAAGGCTATTGCCTGTAAAAACAGGGTTGACGCTATTCTCACAATGGAGGAACACAAAAAGCCTGTTGGTGTTGACAGGGAAACAGGTAGTTACATCACCTTTGACAATGTTTCACTAAGCTACAACGACAATGATGAATACAGCCTTAAAAATATTTCCTTTGATGTGAAAAAGGGTGAAACCGTTGGCATAATCGGCGGTACAGGTAGTGGTAAAACAAGCCTTGTAAGTCTGCTTTCAGGATTTTACGAGGCAACGAAAGGTGATATTTTTATTGACAACAAAAATATCTTAAATTATACACAGGATGAGCTTAATGAAAGCGTTTCTGTTGTTATGCAAAAGGCTACAATGTTCCGTGGTACAATCAGGGATAACATAACCTTTGGGTCGGACGTCGCAAAGGAAAAGGACATTGAAAATGCTGTTAAAATTTCTCAGTCACAGGAGATTATAGATAAAAAGTCAAAGGGACTTGATGAACAGGTGCTTGAACAGGGCAAAAATTTATCAGGCGGTCAAAAGCAAAGGCTGAGTATTGCAAGGGCGCTTGTCAGGAAAACACCTGTCCTTATCCTTGACGACAGCTTTTCTGCCCTTGACTACAAGACGGATAAAATGTTAAGGAGTGCTTTAGAGGAAAACTCCAAGGACAGAACTACCTTTATCATCTCTCAAAGGACATCAACCGTTGAACATTGCGACAAAATCCTTGTGCTTAATGACGGAATTCTTGAGGGTGTGGGTAAACACAGTGAACTTATAGAAAACTGCGAAACCTATAGGGAAATTTATTCTTCCTGTAATAAATAATGTTGTAAACTTAAGATAAGTACAAGATGAGTATGCAATTTGGGTTACAGCCAGCCTCCCTCAGACGAGGGAGGGGAACCGCTTGCGGTGGAAGGAGGGAAAAAGTGTTCTCTTTATCTCTTTTTGTCTTTAGAAGATAGTGTGGTTATGTGTTCTGATTTATACTTTGACATCTAAAGACCTACCAAGATACATTGACTACTTTTTCACTCCCCCAGTCGGCATAGCCGACAGCCCCCTCATCCGAGGGAGCCTGACTATGAGAATATATATTTTAAAATTATAGTTACTTTATTAACAAGGAGGTGCAGTGATGACCGGCGGTAAGATTATTAAACGGGTTATCAGGTATATCGGAAGGTATAAGTATTCTTTTATCCTATCCCTTGTATTATCCTTGATTTCCACAATATGCACTCTGTATATCCCTGTACTTGCAGGTGAAGCCATTGACAGTATTGTGGGTATGGGGAATGTTGACTTTGTAAGGGTTGGGGAAATTCTTGTAAAAATCCTTGTTGCACTTTTGCTTGCCGGTGTCAGCCAGTACTTTACAACAACTCTGAATACAAAAATTGCAAACTACACCGTCAGAGATATGCGAAGTGACGCATTTAACACAATTCAGACTGTGCCCATTTCCTACATTGACAGTCGGGAAACAGGCGACATTGTAAGCCGTATAATCTCCGATGCAGAGCAGTTTTCCGACGGCTTGATACTTGGCTTTCAAAACCTTTTTACCGGTGTTGTGACTATTTTGGGAACACTTTTCTTTATGTTCACTATTAATGTTTGGATTGCACTAATCGTTGTTGTGCTGACGCCCATTTCACTTTTTGTCAGCAAGTTTATTGCCAAAAAGACATACAAATATTTTAAAAGACAGAGCGAGCAAAGGGGAAAGGAAACCTCATTCGTTGAGGAGATGATAAGCAACATAAAGACGGTAAAGGCTTATCACAGGGAAGAAAAAAATCAGCAGGAATTTGACGAAATCAATGATGAACTGGGTAAAACCTCACTTAACGCAACATTCTATTCCTCAATTACAAACCCCGGTACAAGGTTCATAAACTCCCTTGTTTATGCCTCGGTTGCAGTTGGCGGAGCGCTTTTTGCTATGAACAGCAGTACATTCTCCGTTGGTGATTTGTCTGCTTTCCTTGCCTATGCAAATCAGTACACAAAGCCCTTTAACGACATCACTGGTGTTGTTACCGAACTGCAAAATGCAATAGCCTGTGCCGGAAGAATACTTGAGGTTATTGACGCACCAAAGGAGTCGGTGCAGGATAAATCACTGCCACAGAGCATTAAGGGTGACTTTAGGCTTGAAAATGTGGACTTTTCCTACGACAAGAATAAACCCTTAATTGAGGACTTGAACTTTAGCTTAAAAAGCGGTCAGCGACTTGCCGTTGTAGGCCCCACAGGCTGTGGAAAAACTACCCTTATCAATCTGCTGATGCGTTTTTACGACATTGACAGTGGTAAAATTATACTTGACGGCATTGACATCAACACCGTCAGCCGAAAATCACTTCGTGAAAACATTGGAATGGTGCTACAGGACACTTGGCTAAAGCAGGGTACAATAGGGGAGAATATTGCCTTTGGCAACAAAAGTGCAACAAGGGAAGAAATTATTGAAGCATCAAAAAAGAGCCACGCTCATTCCTTTATTAAAAAGCTCCCCAACGGCTACGACACCGTTGTTGGTGAGGACGGTGGCAACCTTTCAACAGGACAAAAACAGCTTATCTGTATTACAAGGCTTATGCTGAACCCTCCGCCCATACTGATTTTGGACGAGGCGACAAGCTCCATTGACCTTGTTACGGAGCAGAGGATTACCCGTTCATTTATGAAGCTGATGAAGGACAGGACAAGCTTTGTTGTAGCCCACCGTCTTAAAACCATTGTGGAAAGCGACCTTATACTTGTTATGAGGGACGGAAATGTTGTGGAGAGGGGAACTCACAAGGAATTAATTGCCAAAAAAGGCTTTTACTTTGAGCTTTATACAAGCCAGTTTGATTAGTTTTGTAAAATATATTGTAATTATATGGGGTTGTGTGGTATAATAGTTCGTAATACAGGAGGGGCAATGGATGGCATATTTTGGTTCCTTGAATAAATTAACAGATAAAGAAGTTTTCATAAAGGGCGTTGTTCACGCCGAATTATTATCTTGCGGTGAAAATTTTGTCACACTGGGCTTTACACACGAGAATGAAAATTACTCATCTGCCGTAGCCTTTGCAATTCTTGACACAGACAACAAAAGCGTTTGGTATCAAGAGGTTGCTTTGCAGGAAAATAATTACAAGTTGGAGCTTGACGGCTTTGACTTTTTATCCTTAAAAAAATCTGCACTGCGTTTCAAGCTGTATATGGTGTTTGAAAGCGACAGCATTTTAACCTTTAAGCGACTTTACAACCCAAGTGTTAAGGCGGAGTTTAAGGCAACAAATAACAAACGAGTACTTTTCTATGATGTTGTGGCAAAGGGTGAATTAGAGGGCGAAAAAGAACTGCTTGCGATGAACATAACCTCTAACGGTTACTTTGGCTTTGCACTTTATGAGGAAAAACGCAAGTTAAACTACTGTACAAACAACCATATCCTTAGCTTTGATGTTGTTGAGGATAAGTTTTGCTTTGACTTAAGGCTGGATAAATACCCGTCAGCTGCCAAAATGGGCATATCACTTTTAGCGTCCCCGAAAACTGCGGACGCACCTGAGGTTTACTACGAAATTCAGCCCACAGAGGTTGAAGAAAATGAGGATTACTGTATCCTGAAATGCAGGTACGACAGGCATTTTTTAAAGCTGCCTAATCCGGAGGTGCTAAAGCTGAGAGTCTTTTATGACCTTGAGGGTGAGAGATACTATACAAATATCAAAACCCTTACACCACAGCTTAGTGTTGACATAAAGCACCTTGCCATTGTGGATAACGGACGGCAGAATATGGATTTGATGGAGTTTACCTTCCGTTCAAACAACAACGAACTCCAGTTTATCAATGTTCTTCCAAACATTGGCACAGAAATCCTTGACAAAAAGATAGACAGCCTTATTATGGAACCGGAATTTGTTCCTGCAAGAGTAATGTTTGGCGACCACAGTGTACAGGACGGTGCATATCACATCCACTTTAACGCAGATATGACCACTGTGGACAATGTAAAGGTTTTTGTGTACAACTCAAAGACTAAGGAAAAGGTTATCCTTGACACAAAGAGGATTGACAACAGCAGTTTTAAGGTTGATTTTGAGAATATGAAAGAAAATGTCAGGGACTTTTCTGCCAGGGCATACCTTGTATGTGCGTCATTCTCCTACAACGGATATTTGTACTGTGCCAAAATCAAGTCGGCAGAATATGTGGGAGAAAAAACAGATATTAACCTTTTGGATGTACACGCAAGGGTGCTGCCGACTGTTGCGTCATTCAATGTGGGTGATACCCTTGTAAAGCTGGAGCCTATGTACAGTCCCAACGGATTTTTCTACATCAGGCTCAGGGACAGCATTATGTCCCGAAAGGACTTGGATTTTGTTGATTTGAAGGATTTAAAATTCAAGAGCAACAAGCTCCTTGTCAGTGCGGATATTACCGACAGCAATTATAATTTTACCGGCTTTGCCCTTTCATACCGCTACAAAAAGAGTGAGGACAAGCAGGTGCATTTTGAAAGTGCAACCCACTTTACAAAGAATGGCAGAAGGTACATCAAGGCAGTTTTTGACCTTGCTAAAATTGATTTACGCAGAATAATATGGGATATTTTTGCCGTTTATAAGGAGGGCGAAAACCCTTACTTTGCCTCAATCAAGGTTAGTGAAGATGAGATTGACAATAAGCTGTTTAGCTTTAAAAATCTTTTTACAAAGAACGAATACCGTCAAAAGACTGACGAGGGTATTGATGTGTTCTTCCCGTACTTCACCACAATCAACACCATAGCATTTATGGTGCGTGAGCAGACCTCCTTTGATTCACGGCTGTTCAAAATCAAGGAATTTATTGCAATGGTGATTTACAAGCTGTTCAAAAAACACTATCGCCAAAAGAAGATTATCCTTACCTACGAAAAGTTCTGCAACTGCGCTCAGGACAACGGATACTGTTTCTTTAAGCATTGTATGGAGCATAACGCAGAGAAAAGGCTGGACGCAGAGATTTACTATGTAATTGACAAAAAGGCACAGGACTATCAAAGGGTTAAGAAGTACGACAAAAATGTAATAGACTTCCTTTCACTAAAGCATATGATTTACCTGCTTTCAAGCAGACTCCTTGTGTCCTCCGACTCAATTCCCCACATTTACGCTTGGCGACCCAACTGTTCACCAATCGAAAAATTTGTAAAGCAGAAAAAGCTGTTCTTCCTCCAACACGGAGTTCTGGCGCTAAAGAGGGTTGACTTCCTTTACGGCAGAACAAAGCCAAGTGCAGCCAGCGTGTTTGTTACATCATCTCAGGCGGAGAAGAATATTGTTACAAAAATTTTCGGCTATGCTCCCGAAGAAGTGTGCGTGACAGGTCTTGCAAGGTGGGATGAGCTTGAGGATAAGTCACAAAATTTAAGGGAAATCCTCCTTATGCCGACCTGGAGAAGCTGGCTTGACGAAATTCAGGACAGCGAATTTGTGGAGAGCGACTACTACAAGAATTATATGGAGTTACTCCACAGCGAAAGGCTAAAGAAAATCCTTGAAACAAACGACCTGACCCTGAACTTCTACATTCATCCAAAGTTTAAGGACTATATATGTAACTTTAATGTTGACAGCAACCGCATCAGGATTATTCCTTACGGCGAGGAGCCACTCAATGAACTGATGATGAGGTGTAAGCTCCTTATCACCGATTACAGCTCGGTTTGCTGGGATGTGTTCTATATGAACAAGCCAATACTGTTCTATCAGTTTGACTACGACATTTACAACAGTATTCACGGCTCATACATCAATATGGAAAAGGAACTTTTCGGCGACAGAAGTCTTACCCTTGACAAGCTCCTTGACGACCTTGAAAAGTCCATAGGAATGGACTTTAAACTGCCTTACGAATACAAGCTGATGCGTGAGGACAGCTATGCCTTTATAGACAAAAACAACTGTTCAAGAATAGTACAGGAAATCCGCCATTTGAAGTGGTAAAAGCTGAATAAATTATCACCGGTCAGTCTATATGATTGACCGGTTTTTTTGCCTTAAATTTATTTATTTATGAAAGTATTTTAGTTTTTTTAAATCATTTTATTTAATATGTATAATTCTTTTAAAATTTAACAATTCTTATTGTAATTCCACTTTTGAGTGTGCTATAATTTACTTCCACAGGAGGTAATTGCTGTATGAGATATTTTGGTTCATTTGATGAACTGACTACTAAAAAAATTATTATAAAAGACCGTATTAAGGCTGACATTATCTCCTCGGGGGATAACTCGGTTACTGTTAAATTTCCGAAACAGGAGGTTGACTACACCTCTGCTGTTGCCTTTGCGCTTTTGGATTCTCATAACAGATATGTATGGTACAGCACCTGTAACATCAACAGCAGTCGCCACACCATTAATTTTGACGGCTTTGATTATCCGTCTATTGACGAAGTGCCTCTGCGTTTTAAGCTTTATATTGTATTTGAAAATAACGGAGTTCTAAACTTTTGCCGACTTTATTCAAAATCCGTCAAGGACGAGTACCGCAGTACAAGGAATAAGCGGATTTTGTACCACAAGGCTATTTCAAGGACAGAAATGTCAGGGGAAAAGGTGAGTCTTGTAACCCACATAACCACATCGGGCTACCTTGGATTTATCCTTATTGAGGAAAAAAGCTTTGTTGACTACATTGTTGACAATACTGTTGAGGATTTTGGGGTGAAGGGCAGAAACTTTACCTTTGATGTTAAAATAGAAAAGCTTTCTAAATGTAATGACTTTGGAGTTACACTTAAAACTTCCCTTGAGGATGATTTATCCTATGACATCAGTCCTGATGAGGTTAAGGATATGGACACTCACTATATCCTGAAATACACCATTTCAAGGGATTTTCTAAAGGATAAGGAGCCTTGTGTGCTGAATATGTACGCATATTACCGCATCAGGGAATTTTTGTACTACACCACTGTAAAGATTGCAAATGATACCGTTGCAAAGAAGATTTCCGAAACTGCCGAGGAGGACAACATCTCAGGCAAAGGACTTGACGAAATTACCATTTCTGTTGTGAATAACAAGCGAGTTCGTTTTTCCAGCGTTATCACAGCCAAGGGTACTGAAATTACAATAGAAAACAACCAGCGACATATTTTGTTTTCTCCCGAATTTCTGCCAAAGTGCAGTATTTGGGGTGAGCATTATGTGGACAACAGCGGTAGCTACAAGGTACTGCTTTACCCCGATATGAGGGAGGTTGGTGATATTGCCGTATTCTTGCATTGTCCTTCAAGGCGAGAAAAAATTGTCCTGGATGTTAAAAGCTTTGACAGGAAAAAGGGCGAAATTACCGTTGACTTTTCCTCAATAAAAAATTCTGTTGCGGATTTTGTGGATAGAACCTACAACCTGTGCGTGGCATTTTCCTACAAAGGAAATATGTACTGCGTAAATGTAAAGTCGCCTGATTTTGACGGTGCAAAGGGCGACAAAGAGGAATGTCTGAAAAGTGTTGCGTCCTTTAATGTTATGGATACTGTGGTTATTTTGGAGCCTATGTATGACAAAACAGGCTCATTCTGTATCCGACTTCGTGACAGGCTTGTTTCCCACAAAAACCTTGTAAGCGTCAAATACAGAAGTGTGCATTTCAAGAAAAATTACCTGTACATCACTTGTGATGTTACCGAGAATATGGAGCGTTTTACAGGCTATGCCCTTTCTTACAGATACAAGCAGTGTGAGGACAAGAGGATTTATTACGCAAAGGGTGACTTGGTTGCCAGCGGTGACAAAACCCTGTTAAAGGCTCGTTTTGACCTTTCCGCAATTGAACTGCAAAGTGTAATCTGGGATTTGTACGCAGTGTATGTGGAGGACAACGCAACATATTTTGCAAGAGTTTCCGTTGACAACCATCAGGTCAACAGGTATCTGTTCAGCTTTAAAAATATTTTCGACCAAAACCACTACCGCTTTGTAAGCAGTGATAATAAAGTAAAACTGTTCTTTCCATACTTCACTATGGAAAACACTTTGTCCTTTATTATGAGGGAAAAGCAGGACTACGACACCAAAAAGTTCAAGTTGAAGGAGCTTTTGGCTTTGGCGATTTTCAAGCTGAGAAAATCCCACTACACAAAAAAGCGAATAGCACTTGTGTACGAAAAGAACAGTAACTTCGCACAGGACAACGGCTACTGCTTTTTTGCCCACTGTATGAGGCATAAGATACAGCGGAGATTAAATGCCAACATCTATTATGTAATTCAAAGTAAGTCAAAGGATTATTCTAATGTAGAAAAATACTCCAAGAATATTTTGGAGTTTATGTCACTAAAGCATATGGTCTATGCACTTGCATCAAGGCTTTTGATTTCCGCAGAATCCCGTTCAAACAGCTACATTTGGCGACCAAACAATTCCCCTATTGCAAGGAGTATCAGGGACAAAAAGCTGTTTTCACTAAGGCACGGTGTAACAGGGCTGAAGCGTATCGGCGGAATTTATCACAAGTCCAGTCCTCACCACCCAAGTATGATTGTTGCATCCTCCGACAGCGAAAAAGAAATTCTTTTAAAGAATTTAAACTACTCCTCAAACGAGGTTTGCGTTACAGGTCTTGCAAGGTGGGATGCCCTTGAGGACAAGTCATTTGACAGCAAAGAGATTTTGTATGTTCCTGCAACGAGGGATTGGCTGGAGGATGTGGACGACGAAACCTTCCTTGAAAGCGACTACTACACAAGCTACCTAAGCCTTCTCAAGAGTGAACAGTTGAGTAATGCTTTGGAAAGCAACGACTTAACCCTTAACTTTTTTGTGAACACAAGGCTAAAGGACTACATTTCAAAATTCTCTATCGGAAATAAAAGGATAAACATTCTAACCCCAGATGATGTTCAGCTTAACAAGCTGATTATGAGCTGTAAAATGCTGATAACCGATTACAGCTCTGTTTGTTGGGATGTGCTCTACCTTAACAAGCCTGTACTTTTCTATCAGTTCGACTACGAAAAGTACAAGAACACAACAGGCTCCTACATTGATATGGAAAGAGATTTGCCGGGGGACAGGAGTACCTCTGTGAATGTGCTGTGTGAAGATTTGCAAAGAGTAGCAAACAACAACTTCCGCATATCCTACAAGTATCAATTAAAGAGGGAATTAAGCTTTAAGTACTTCGACAAAGGCAACTGCGTCCGCCTTGTGCAGGAGATTAGAAAGCTTAGGTGGTAATTCATAATGCATAATGCATAATTCGGAATTCGGAATTATACTTCTCCTGTCATTCCGAGTTCCCACCCCTGTCATTCCGAGCCACAACTATGTCATTCCGAGCTTGTCGAGGAATCCCCTTTCTCTACCACTAATTGTGTTAGAGAAATCACACTTTCCTATAACCTGATAGTGTCGCTTTAGGCACTACTGCTATCCTTTCAGATTCCTCGGTCGCTTCGTTTCCTCGGAATGACAAGAAGAGGATGCTCTCGGAATGATGAAGTGTAGGCAACTCAAAACAAAAATTCTTAATTCTGCATTCTGTATTCTGAATTTTGCATTACAAAAAACCGGACAGGTAATCTGTCCGGTTTTGCTCATTTTATGTACTTTTTTACAGCGTTTTTACAAACTCTTTAAGATACTCTTTAAGTCCTTCGCCGATTTCGGGGTGGTTTACTCCAACCTCGACTGATGCCTGGAGTATGCCCAGCTTGTTGCCCATATCGTACCTTGTGCCTGTGTATTCAACGGCTGTCATACCGTCTGTTACGGCAATTTCTCTCATTGCGTCTGTCAGCTGAATTTCTCCGCCCTTACCCGGCTTTGTGTTCTCTAAAATTCCGAAAATTTCAGGGGGAAGAACACATCTGCCAAGTATTGAATAGCAGGACAAAACCTCCTCCGGTGTCTGTGGCTTTTCCACCATATCTGTGCATTTAAACACATTGTCGTGCAGGCTTTCAACCTTTAGTGAGCCGTACTTGTGAATTTCACTTTCGGGAACAAGCTTAACGCCTACAACACCTTTGCCAAATTCACCGTATGCGTCAATCAGCTCGCCGATTGCAGGACTTTCGCCAATGATAACATCATCACCGAACATTACTGCAAATGGCTCGTCACCTACAAAGTTCTTTGCCCTTAAAATTGCGTGACCAAGACCTTTTGTTTCAATCTGTCTGATAAATGTAATGTTTGCAAGGCTTGAAATACCCTTTACTGTTTCAAGAATATCCTGTTTTTCAGGCTTGTCAAGGGCTGTTTCAAGCTCAGGTGAGCGGTCAAAGTGATCCTCAATAACACCCTTACCTCTGTTTGTGATAATCAGTATGTCTGTGATTCCTGCCTTTACAGCCTCCTCAACAATATACTGAATTGCAGGCTTGTCCACAATGGGGAACATTTCCTTTGGCATTGACTTTGTTGCAGGTAAAACTCTTGTGCCAAGACCTGCAGCCGGAATAACAGCCTTTGTGATTTTCATTTAAAAACACCTCTTTTTAAGAAATTTTATATCAAAAAATAAACATAGGAGCATAGTTAATTATCAGCAAAACGGCAAGTAAGCTGAATGCAAGTGCTGTGTTTACTCCGCCTTTTGTCTGAAGCTCGTTGTCAGCCTCGGTTTGAGAAACTGTACTCTGCTTTATCCTTTTAACCTGACGACAGCAGTGCTTGTAGTAACATCTGTTTGCTATAAAACCGCAAACAAGGTGTAGCGCATAGTATATAATGTTACAGACAAATGACGATATAACAATAATGTAGTCAGTAATGTTCAAATTCTCCATTTGCTCCATAAACAATGGGTAAATGTTTTGGTAAGACACATTTGTGTTTGCCTGTGAAATATCGCTTAACATTCCGCTGACAACTGTGTAGTTGCCGAAGGTGGAAAAGATAAGGCATCCTGCCATTATAAGTGTTATGATTGTGCCAAGGACATACTGCTTTCTGTAAAGCAAATATCCACCGCCGAATATCATACCGGCAAAGTTAAACCTTGACTTGCCAAAGGCTTTTATCCTGTTGAAAACCTGCATAAAGTACGGGGAATTTTGCTTCACATACTTTGCAACCTCTCCTGCCTTTGCACCCTCGTCAAATTCCGTGTCGGGAGAAACTCCACCCATTGGGTCAATTTGAATTGGGTTAAATCCTGCCTGTGGATTTCCGCCGAAAGGATTTCCGCCAAATGGATTACCACCCATAGGATTACCGCCGAATGGGTTTTGGTTTTGAGTGTTTTCTCCGTTGTTGCTTTGAGTGTTGCCCTTTGGCATATCAATCAGCGGTGCGTTGCACTTTTTGCAGAAGAAGGTTCCTTCCTCGTTAATTTCACCGCAGGATTTGCATTTTACAGAGCCTTCGGGTGAGTCGCCACCGTTACTTTCTTTTTCAAAGTCATATCCCTCTGCGTGTTTATCCTCATTCACACAATGACCGATTTGTTCGTAGCAGTCCCTGTGGTGGGGAGTACCGCATACAGGGCAGACAACAACATCTTCGTCAGCGTGAAAGTTCTTGTCGCAGACAGGACATTTATATCCGATAAAATCCATTTCTTATTCCTTTTCTTTTTTATTATTCTCTAAAATAGTATTCTACACCTATTTTTATTAATTATATCAAATGATTATAAAATCTGCAACATTATTTATTAATTTTATAAGATAGTGTTTCAGTTGTGTTTACTTTTTTAATGTTTTGGGATATAATGTAACTTAACGAATAAAAAGAGGTATAAAATATGGTACAGTTTGAAGAATTAAGACTTAAGCTTGAGGGTATGAAGCCGGAGATTGACGATTTGTCTGACGCTCTTGGACTTGAGGCTATAAAAAGTGAAATTAAACAGCTTGAAAACAGGGCGGCAGAGCCGGGCTTTTATGACGATATGGAAAACAGTCAAAAGGTATTAAAGCGCACCTCGGACTTAAATAATAAGGTGGAGAGTTTTAATTCTCTTGTAGAAAAATACGAGGACGCTATGGCGCTTATTGAGCTTGCTGACGAGGAAGAGGATTTGTCACTTTTTGATGAGGCGGAAAGTGAAGTGAACGGTGTACAGGAAACTGTGGAAAAGCTCCGTCTGCAAACACTTTTGACAGGTGAATATGACAAGAACAATGCTATCCTCACATTCCACGCAGGAAGTGGCGGTACAGAGGCTCAGGACTGGGCAGAAATGCTTTACAGAATGTACAACCGCTGGGCGCTTGACCACGGCTTTACCGTTAAGGAGGTTGACTACCTTGACGGTGACGAGGCAGGACTAAAGTCTGCCGTATTACTTGTTGAGGGTGAAAATGCCTACGGCTACCTAAAGGGTGAGGCCGGTGTTCACCGCCTTGTGCGAGTTTCTCCATTTGACTCTGCGGGCAGACGACACACAAGCTTTAGTTCACTTGAAGTAATGCCTGAAATTGACGACGATATTAAAATTGACATTCGTGACGAGGACATCAAGATGGATGTGTACAGAGCATCAGGTGCAGGTGGACAGAAGGTTAACAAAACCTCTTCCGCTGTTCGTCTTACCCATATACCAACAGGAATTGTTGTAGCGTCACAGGTTGAAAGAAGCCAATACCAAAACCGTGATGTTGCTATGAAGATGCTTATGTCAAAACTGCTTGAAATTAAGGAGAGGGAGCATCTTGAAAAAATCGAGGACATCAAGGGTGTTCAAAAGGAAATAACGTGGGGCAGTCAGATTCGTTCCTATGTGTTTATGCCCTACACCTTGGTTAAAGACCACAGAACAAATTTTGAAACCGGCAATGTTAACGCTGTTATGGACGGCGACCTTGACGGATTTATTAACGCCTATCTAAAGATGATAGGTCACGAGGAGAACTGATTATGAAATACTTTGTAATGCTGTGTGACGGTATGGCTGACGAGCCGTATCAGGCACTGGGAAATAAAACACCGATGGAGCTTGCAAAAAAGCCTACTATGGATAAGCTTGCATCATTGGGTGAGGTTGGAATGGTAAAAACTGTTGCCGAGGGACTTTCTCCCGGAAGTGATGTTGCAAACCTTTCTGTACTTGGCTATGAGCCTGCTGTTTACTACACAGGCAGAAGTCCCCTTGAGGCGGCGTCAATCGGCATTGATTTAAAGGACACCGATGTAACCCTCAGGTGCAACCTTGTTACAGTTTCCGATGAAGAAAATTACTGTGACAAAACAATGGTTGACTACTGTGCTGACGATATTTCCACAGAGGAGGCAAAAATCCTTGTGGAATATCTTGAAGAAAATTTAGGTGACGACATTTTCACATTCTATTCAGGTGTTGCATACAGGCATTGTCTTGTTTGGAAAGAGGGTGACAAGGACAATGTTTCCTTTACACCGCCCCACGATATAACAGGCAGACCTGTTAAGGATTACCTGCCAAAGGGCAGTGCAGTTGCACCACTTTTTGAGCTGATGAAAAAGTCCTACGACCTACTGAAAAATCACCCTGTTAACAAAAAGAGGGAAGAAGAGGGCAAAGCTCCGGCAAACTCAATTTGGCTATGGGGTGAGGGCACAAAGCCTATACTTGACAGCTTTTACAAGAAATTCGGCAAAAAAGGCTCGATGATTTCCGCCGTTGACTTGCTAAAGGGAATTGCAATCTGTGCCGAGATGAAAAGCGTTGATGTTGAGGGTGCAACAGGCTACATTGACACAAACTTTGATGGCAAGGCAAATGCCGCTATTGAGGAATTTAAAAACGGTCAGGACTTTGTGTATGTCCATGTTGAGGCTCCTGACGAGTGCGGTCACAGAGGAGAATATGAAAACAAGGTAAGGGCGATTGAGCTGATTGACGAAAAAATCCTTACACCTGTTGTAGATTTCCTTAAGGGCTATGACGATTTTGCAGTCCTTGTATGCCCCGACCACCCAACACCCCTGAACATCAAAACCCATTCATCAAACCCTGTTCCGTACCTGATTTACAGCAGTAAGGAAGAAAAGGAAAATGGTGTAAAGTCCTTTACAGAGGCAAACGCCAAGGCAATAGGGGAATACATCGAAAAAGGCTTTACAATGATGAATTATTTTTTGAGTAAATGATTTTTATATGAAGAAAACTCGAAATCCACAAAAGGGTTTCGAGTTTTTTATGACTAATTTTCCTTTTTACACTCTGTCATTCCGAGCTTGTCGAGGAATCCCCTTCCTCTACCACTTGCTTTGTTAGGAAAATCACAATTTTCTATAACCTGATAGTGTCGATTTAGGCACAACTGCTATCCTTTCAGATTCCTCGGTCACTTCGTTCCCACGGAATGACAGGATGGGTGTTTAATTTCCTCGGAATGACAGGAGAGAGGAGATTGAATGATTTACCGTTGTGCTGAACCTACAACAGGGGGAACAACAATTTTTAATAAAAAAACCGAACAACCCATTGTGGATTGCTCGGTATCAGCTACTGATTAATATTCTTATTAAGAAATATAATTAAAATTCCTCCAAAGCCTCTTCAAGTGCTGTTGCCAGCTGGTCGGGACAGCTTGTTCCTCTGCCTCGGCAGTCGATTCCCTTTAGTCGGTCAATTGCCTCCTCTGCGCTCATTCCCACAACAAGGGACGATATTCCTGCTGTGTTTCCTGCACAACCGCCGTGGAATTTTACATTGATTATCTTTGCGTTGTCGTCAAGCTCAATGTCAATCTGCCTTGAGCATACGCCCACAGGTATATATGTGTGTTTCATAACAGCCTCCTAAAAAATTTATATAATAAAAAATAGCGGTAAAAACCGCTAAGTGGAGCGGATGACGGGGCTCGAACCCGCTACCTCCACCTTGGCAAGGTGGCGCTCTACCAGATGAGCTACATCCGCAAATCTTACAACGATATTATTATATCATATAAATGAAAATAGTCAATATTTTTTTTAAATGTATTTATTTTTCAGCAGATTTATAGTATAATCTGTGTTATAATGAGTTTATAATAACGAAAGGATAGATAACAGTGTCAATTCAGCTGAACTTGGGCAAGTGGGGGACAATCTTCCCTGTGCCTAACTGCGTTGTTGACGAGGACATCAGGCTGGCAAGTGAAAATCAGCTAAAGGTTCTCCTTTATATACTCCGCAACAACGGTGACAACCTGACAGAAAAGTCTGTTGGCGAACAACTGAATATTGCCGAGGGTGATGTTAAGGACGCTGTATCCTTTTGGGTAGATAGGGGAGTGCTTACCTCTCAGGGGGATATTCCTCAGAGTGAAAGGGCAGAAATCCCTGACGAAACACCTGTTGAAATCAAGAAAAAACCTCGTCCACTTTCACGAGTGCAAAAGCCGGACAGCATTTTTGTTTCAAGGCGAATTAATGAGGACAACGACCTTGCAACACTTGTGCAGGAAACACAGGTTATTTTGGGAAAGCCCATTTCAAACGGCGACACAGCAACCCTTGTAATGCTTCACGATACTGACGGACTGCCCTGTGATGTGCTGATGATGCTGATTCAGTACTGTCATTCCATTGGCAAGGACAATATGAGGTACATTGAAAAAATGGCTATCGGCTGGGCGTCAGAGGAGATTACAACCGTTGAAAGGGCAGAGGAAAAAATCAGTAATCTTGAAAAGTACGGCGAGGCTTGGAACAGGGTTTCCGCCATTTTCGGAATACAAAATTCAGGCTCACCTACAAAGGCACAGCAGGAAAATGCAAACCGCTGGATAAATGAGTGGCATTTCAGCGACGAAATGCTTAGGGAAGCATACGAAAGATGTGTGAACAAGAAAAACAACTTTAACATTACATATACTAATGGTATTCTCAAAAACTGGAACAAAAGAGGTATTAGTTCTTTAAAAGAATTAAAAGACTTTGAAGAAACGTCAACTAAAAAGCTTCCCGAAAATAAGGGAGATAACACACCACAGGTTTCCTACGATATCGATAAGTATGAAGAATTTAGTATGTTTGATTAAGAGGTAGCTATGGCTTACAGCAGTGAAATAAATCGAAAAGCAGATGAAATTTTAAGAGAAAGAAGAAACAGTGCACTCCGTCAGCAGGATATGGCAAAGGAAAAAATCTTTACCCAAATTCCAAGACTTGGGGAGATTGAAAGACAACTTCAAGTTATTGGCGCTCAAACTGCAAAGGCAGTTTTGAGGGGAAAAGACGCAGTTGAAAATGCAAAAAGTCTTTCGGAAAAAAGCTTGGCTCTTCAAAAGGAGTCAAGGGAATTGCTGATTAACAACGGGTACAGCAAAGACGCATTGGAGCCACACTTTACCTGTCCCATATGCAAGGATACAGGAAAATATGACGACGAAATGGGCAGGACTGTCAGGTGTGAGTGCCTTAAAAAGCTCAGGGCAAAAATTGCCTGTGAGGAGCTTAACAAGGTTTCTCCCTTGTCACTTTGCTCCTTTGACAATTTCAGCCTGAATTACTACGATATGGATGTACAAGAGGGCTACACAGCTTCTCCATATGACAGAATGAGCAAAATCCTTGCCTACTGCAAAAAATATGCGGAGAATTTTTCCCTAAATTCACCAAGCCTGATGATGAAGGGTGCAACAGGACTGGGCAAAACCCACCTTAGCCTTTCCATAGCCAACGAGGTTATTAACAAGGGTTACGGCGTTGTGTATGTTTCCGCCCCGATGATACTTTCCAAGCTGGAAAAACAGCATTTCAGCTATGCCTATGATGATGAAGAGGACACACTGAATACCCTTGTTTCCTGCGATTTGCTCATATTTGACGACTTGGGAACAGAGTTCCAAAGTAGTTACACATCATCAACAATTTACAACATCTTCAACACAAGACTCCTTAACGGAAAGCCAACAATTATGAGCAGTAACCTTACTCTAAAGGATATGGAAAAATGCTACACACCTCGCTTTGTGTCAAGGGTGATGGGAAGCTGTGCAAAGCTGGACTTTATCGGAAAGGACATTCGTGTACCAAGGAGATAATATTTCAGTTAATAAGATGCAGAAACAGTATGAACAATATTCCTTATTAGAATTAAACTACAAGTACTTTCTGTGTCATTATTATAAAATTTTATTCTAAGGAGGAAAACCAAATGAAGTATGCATGCAGTATATGCGGTTGGGTTTATGACGAAGAAGCAGGTTATCCTGACGGCGGAATCGCACCGGGAACAAAGTTCGAGGACTTGCCTGATGATTTCAAGTGCCCTCTTTGCAAGGTTGGCAAGGACAAATTCAACGAGGCATAAGTTGTAAAAACTGTATATTGAAAGCGAAACACCGAGTAGTCCGTTTTGTGGATTACTCGGTGTTTTTATTGATGAATGCATAATTCATAATGCATAATTCATAATGCATAATTCGGAATGACAGGTGGGATGTTTCACTCACTCAGAATGACAGGACGAGTGGTGCAAATCACTTTTCTTCAAGTGCCTTAACAATCTGATTTGCGCACATATACACATTTCCGCCGCCCATTGTCAGCACAAGGTCGCCCTCTTTTGCATTCTTTACAATGTAGTCTGTGATTTCCTCAAAGGTGTCAAGGCATACGGAGTTTGGCACCTTTGCACCTAAATCACGGCTGTAAATGTTGTATGTGTTTGTTTCTCTGACAGGCAAAATTTCCGAAATAATTGCTGTGTCGGGAATTTTCAGAGCCTTTGCAAAGTCATCGAGAAGCATTGCAGTACGGCTGAAGGTGTGTGGCTGAAATACCGCCCAAACGTGATTAAAGCCAAGATCCATTGCTGTCTTTAGTGTGGAGGTTAACTCTGTTGGGTGATGTGCAAAGTCGTCAACTACGGTAATTCCCTTAGGCTTGCCAAGTAACTCAAATCTTCTGTGAACACCTGTGAATTTTTCTATATTCTCTGCGATTTTATCCACAGGAACTCCAAGATAATCTGCAACTGTAATTGCCGCCAGAGAATTATAAACATTGTGAACTCCGGGAACAGAAAGGTTAATTCTTGTCAAAAATTCACCCTGATACATAAGGTCGTAGCTCTGTGTAACGCCCTCTTTTTGAAGATTCATTGCATAGTAGTCGTTCTCCATAGAAAGTCCGTAGGTGATTTTTTTAATTTTCACATCTTCAAGTGCGTCCTCTGTGTTTGCGTCATCACCGTTGTAAACAATAAGGTTGCTTGTCTGGTGAGCAAACTTGTTAAAGGACTTTTTGATGTTGTCAAGATTTTTAAAGTAGTCAAGGTGGTCGGCGTCTACATTGAGAATTACACCGATAAACGGGTGAAGCTGGAGGAAAGAGTCAACATATTCACAAGCCTCACAAACCATAATGTCGCTTTTTCCAACAGTGCTGTTACCGCCGATGTAGGGGAGCTTTCCGCCGATTACGGCAGAAGGCTCTTTGCCTGAACCAACAAGAATTTGAGTCAACATTCCTGTTGTTGAGGTTTTTCCGTGAGTACCGCTTATGGCAACACTTTTCTTGTATTTGCCGGTAACAACACCAAGCATTTCAGAGCGTTCAAGAGTTGGAATACCCATTTCCCTTGCACAAACAAGCTCTGGATTGTCAGCCTTGATAGCCGCAGTATAGCAGAGCAAATCAGGCTTTGCGTCCTTGATATTTTCCGCAGTTTGTCCCATATAAACCTTGATACCGTAGCTCCTGATACGCTCCAAGGTGTCGGATTCGCTAATGTCGGAGCCTGTTATCTCAAAACCTCTGCCCTTGAGAATTTCGGCAAGAGGACACATTCCGCTGCCGCCGATTCCCATAAAATGAATTTTCTTTTTATCGTCTAAAATATGTTTTTTATCCAAAACAATTACCTCTTTATTATTAGTATTACCCTTATTATATATTTTTATGGAATAAATTGCAATTAATAATGGATATTTTTTAAGTTAAGTTGATTTAAACAGCCTTTTTTGTTAAAATGATATTATGAGAGTTATGACTTTAAAAAAGAATGACAAATTAATAATTGACATAACAGGAATGACCAGCGAGGGCTACGGAGTAGGCAAAAGCGAGGACGGTGTGGCGATTTTTGTGCCTAATTCAGCAGTGGGTGACAGGGCAGAGGTGCTTATTGTCAAGGTGCTGAAAAATTATTGCTTTGGTAAGGTGATTAACCTTGTTGTTCCTTCAGGTGACAGGTGCGAAATTGATTGTCCTGTTTTCCTGAAATGCGGTGGTTGCTGTTACCGTCACATAACCTATGATGCCGAACTGAAAATCAAGGAGCAAAAGGTTAGGGACGCAGTTGCAAGAATTGCAGGACTTGATGTGAAGATTAACCCAATTGTAGGAGCAGAAAATCCCAACAACTACCGCAACAAAGCGCAGTTTCCTCTTGCAAAGGATAAGGATGGAAATATCCTTATGGGCTTTTACGGCTTCCACAGTCACAGGGTAGTTGACACAGACACCTGCCTTTTGCAACCCGAAATTTTTGACCGAATTATGGCGGTAGTGAAAGATTTTCTTGAGAGGATAAATCAGTCCGTATATGACGAAATTACCCACAAAGGACTTTTAAGGCACCTTTATATCCGCTACGGAGAAAAAACAGGAGAAATTATGGTGTGCCTTGTGGTAAACGGTGACAAAATCAAGTGTCAGGAGGAACTGGTTAATTCTTTAAAAGAAAATATACCTAAAGTTAAAAGTGTAGTAATTAATTCTAATAAAGAAAAAACAAATGTAATTATCGGCACAAAGAATAGGTCAATTCTCGGTGAAGAATATATAGTGGACAACCTGTGCGGACTGAATTTCAGAATTTCCCCCAACAGCTTTTATCAGGTAAACCACAGCCAAGCGGAAAAATTGTACAAAAAAGCAAAAGAATACGCAGACCTTATCGGAGAAGAAACCTTGGTTGACCTTTACTGCGGAACAGGAACAATAGGCTTAACCATGGCAAAGGACTGCAAAAAGCTTGTAGGAGTAGAAATTGTGCCACAGGCAATAAAGGACGCAAAGCTGAACGCAGAGATAAACGGAATAAAAAACGCAGAATTCATCTGCGGTGACGCAACAAAATGCGCAGAAAAGCTAAAAAATGAGGGCATAAAGCCTGATGTAGTAGTAGTTGACCCGCCGAGAAAAGGACTGACAAGAGGGCTTATAGAAACAATAAAGGAAATGTCCCCCAAAAGGGTAGTATACGTATCCTGCGACCCCGGAACACTCTCAAGGGACTTAAAGATATTCGAGGAAAATAAGTACTCCCCAAAAGAACTAACTCCCATAGACCTCTTCCCAAGAACCAGCCACGTGGAGACGGTAGTTTTGATGTCAAGGGTTTAGAAATAAGGCTCTGAAAATGGCTTGTTTACTGGCTTTTTCGGAAGTCGGGATTTGAAGTCTAACTTCTGAAAAAGCATGGTTATTTTATATGGAAACATATCTACTGTAAAAACGGTCATAGGGTTTAGGCTGTGGATTAGATGTCATAGGTTGTGGCACCGGGATAGATGTTATCTAGGGTGCAAACTCAATTTGAGTGAGTGATTTAGATGTTGTCTAATCCGGCAACTCGACTGTTGGCTGTATGGCTGGCAGTGGATTAGATGTTATGGGGAGGAAATTTGATGAAACGAGCATATTATTCAAGCAGTATCAATGAATTTATGCATAAAAGTGAGTACGAAATTTTCGGCGAAATTACAAGTAATGACCAATTTTCAACAGAAGATTTGCAGAAAAATACATGGAAAAAAGAAATTGAAATTTTGAAAAGAGAACTTGCCCATTTTCAAGAGGGACATTTGCTTTTCGAGTACACCATTCCAAGAATAGGAAACCGCATAGATAATGTAGTTTTGTATAAAGGAATTGTATTTTTGCTTGAGTTTAAGGTAGGAGAAAATGCCTACCCAAGCTATGCAGTAGACCAAGTGACAGATTATGCTCTTGACTTAAACTGTTTTCATAAGGAAAGTCATAATAAATTGTTGGTCCCGATTTTAATATGTACTAACGCACAGAATACCCAAACGGATATTTCTGTTATGAAAGAAAATATTTTAAACACCTACTGCTGTAATGAGTTTGGAATTGGAGAGTATATTAAAGGCGTTATATATAAATACAGAAGAACTGATTTTGATTATCATCAATGGATAAACTCAATTTATATGCCGACACCCACAATTATTGAGGCTGCGCAGGCGCTGTACATGGGCCATAATGTAGAAGATATTTCAAGAAATGATGCAAGTGCAAAAAATTTAAATCAAACTACAAAAGCAATAAATGAAATAATTGATTACAGCAAGGAGAATAACAAAAAGTCAATTTGCTTTATTACCGGTGTTCCCGGTGCAGGTAAAACCCTTGCAGGACTTAATATTGCAATAGAGCGTCAAAAGGTTGATGAAGATGAACATGCGGTTTTTCTTTCTGGAAACGGTCCTCTTGTTGATGTATTACAAGAAGCATTGTGCAGAGATGATGTAAAAAGAAATGGTGCTAAAAAAGCTGATGCATTGCGTAAAGCAAAAGAATTTATCCAGATTATTCATCATTTTAGGGATGATGCAATTTCAGTTAATTCTCCTCCTGTTGAAAGAGTGACAATTTTTGATGAAGCCCAAAGAGCTTGGGATGAGCCAAATCTTTCAGATTTTATGAAGCGAAAAAAGGGTGTGCTTGATTTTAATATGTCTGAGCCGGAGTTTTTGATAAGTATTCTAAATCGTCATGAAGGTTGGGCCACCATTGTTTGCTTAATTGGTGGCGGACAGGAAATTAACAAGGGAGAGGCTGCAGGAATTGCAGGTTGGTTCGATTCCTTGAAAAATAATTATCCTAATTGGGATGTCTATATCTCAGACAAAATCACTGATGAAGAATATGCAAAGGACAATGATATTAGTGAAATGACAAAAGGGCTAAATGTACATATTGTTGAGGATTTGCATTTGGCAGTGTCGCTTCGTTCGTTTAGAAGCGAAAATGTATCAGCTTTTGTAAAAGCATTGCTTGATGTTGACAAGGAAACAGCTCGTACTCTTTATCATCAGTTTAATAATGATTATCCTATTTGTATAACAAGAGATTTACAAAAAGCAAAACAATGGGTAAAAGATAAGGCAAAAGGTACTCAAAGGTATGGATTAACGGCAAGCTCAGGCGCAAAACGTCTAAGAAAATATGGTATTTGGGTACAAAATAAGATTGACGCACCAGTGTGGTTTTTAAATGATAAGGATGATGTTCGTTCATCTTTTTATTTGGAGGAAACAGCAACTGAATTTGATATACAGGGTCTTGAGCTTGACTGGTCTATTGTTTGCTGGGATGCAAATCTTCGTTTTAACGACAATGAATTTGAATACTACAATTTCACAGGTACAAAATGGAATAATGTAAGAAAAGAAGATAATGTTTTGTACTTGAAAAATGCATATAGAGTACTGTTAACAAGAGCAAGACAAGGTTTTATTATCTTTATCCCAACCGGTGACGAAAACGATAAAACAATGCTGCCGGATTATTATGATGGTGTATATAATTATTTGAAAGATATTGGAATTGAAGAAGTCGGCAGCCCATATAATTTTGTGTAAATAATAATCCTTCAAGCAATAAAAGAATACAGAATTGCGGTGTAACCAGGGTTTCTGATTAAAACACCAACAATAATAAAGCTCCCCATCACCGGAGATTATCCAGTGGTGAGGAGCCTTTGTTATTTATGATTATCTTTCTACATCGACCTTGAGTCCGGATTTCAATTCAACCGTGCAATGGTCATCCCAGATGGTAATTTGCTTGAGCCAGCGTTTTACAAGGGTCTCATCAAATGACGTAAGGTCGGAAGTCTGGTCTTTGATGAAGTCCTGCAAGTTGGTGATGCGCTTTAGCTGCTCGTCACGCTGTACCGTATCCATTGAGGCTTGGTGGCGCTTTTCTCTGAGTGCAAAAATCTGGTCGGCAATCTCATCGTAGGCTTCCTTGTTGTTTGCCTTTTTGAGAAGTTCTTTTTGAAGTTCCATCAGATTCTCATCAATGCCATCAGTAGTAATTGCAGTAGAGTCTTTGATGACCGATGCGATGTTTTGCTGTAATTGTTTCTGGTATTTGGATTTATCACCAAGAAGCTCATTCAAAGCAGTGAGGACAATCTCCTGAAGGTCAAGTTCATTGACCGTTCTGGCATGGCACTCAAGACCGGTAGGTTCCAGCCTGCTAAGGCAGCGCCAGACGATGGATTTGCAGCCACGATTGTTCCAGTGGATTCTTCTGAACATTTCACCGCACTCGCCGCAAATGATTATCTGTGAGAAGCAGTGGTTGCAGCTGTAGCTGCGTTTCTTTCCATTAGCGCTGGTCTTAACCACTCGCCTGCGTACCAATTCTTCCTGTACACGCATGTAAATCTCTCTTGGGATAATCGCTTCGTGGTTTCCTTCAACATAATATTGCGGAACGATTCCGGTGTTCTTAACTCTGGTCTTGTTAAGAAAATCAGTGGTGTAAGTCTTTTGGAGAAGGGCATCACCGATGTATTTTTCATTGCGGAGAATCTTGTTAATGGTGCTTGTATGCCATCGCGGTTTTCCTGCGCCGGTAAGAATACCATCCGCTTCAAGTCCTGCAGCAATCTTATCCATGCTGTAGCCTTCAAGGTACTCGCGGTAGATTCTCTTTACAACTTCCGCTTGTTCCGGGTCAATAACAAGGTTTCTATTTTCATCCTTAGTGTACCCAAGGAAGCGATTGTGGTTCACCTGCACCTGACCATTCTGGTAGCGGAACTGTAATCCCAGCTTTACGTTCTGACTAAGTGACTGTGATTCCTGCTGGGCCAGTGAAGCCATGATTGTAATAAGAACTTCACCCTTTGCATCCATTGTGTTGATTGATTCCTTTTCAAAAAAGACCGGTATATTCTTATCCTTAAGCTGTCTGATATATTTCAAGCAGTCCAGCGTGTTTCTGGCAAATCGACTGATTGATTTTGTAATAATCATGTCAATGATTCCGGCTTCGCAGTCTTCAATCATGCGGTTGAATTCTTCTCTGTTCTTTGTGTTGGTACCGGAAATACCATCATCAGCGTATATTCCGGCAAATTCCCATTCAGGATTCTTCTTAATATATTCGGTATAGTGCTCAACCTGAGCTTCATAACTTGTTGCCTGCTCATCGCTGTCAGTACTAACTCTACAGTACGCCGCGACTCGGAGCTTTGGCTTTGCATCCTGTTTGCGACCGGTATTACCGATTTGTCGCTTGGCAGGAATGACCATTACATTTCCCATTAAATAACCTCGCTTTCTATAAGGCTGTATAAGTACTCAGCCTGTTTTATCGGATTGTCGTAATACTCTGTAATATCGCCAAAGCGGAAGAGCATCGGAGCCTTCTTCTCAGGTGTTTCTTTAAATCTATCGTTGCGACCAAGTTTGGCTGACCTGCGCTTGATTTCTCTACCTGCAGCAATGAAGGTTTCCTTATCGATGATGGCCGGATAAAAGTCATCACCGAGATAATGCTTGTTTTGCATAATTCGCTTGGAACCTGCGTGAAGAGCATTGATTCCAGCTTCCTTAGCAGCATTCGTAAGTGAAAGACCGCTAAGGTAATTCTTGTATAGCTGTCGCACCTTAGCGGCAGCTTCTTCATCGATAACTGCGATGCCATTCTCGATACGATAGCCAAGTGGCGTATGTCCCATCAAATCATCTCCTTAAAAGTAAGACCACACTTCATGACAAATCCGAATTCATGTCTGGAATACACCTGAATGTGGTCTACAAATCTCTCAAATAAATCTTCGCTGTATTCTTCAAGCATCGACCCACGTTCTGCAAAGTGGAGTAGGCGTTCTGTTTCAAAGAAACGAGAGCTGTCACCACTCATTGTGGCATTGATAACTTCGATATCCTCCCTGTAGGTATTGGCCTGCGAAAGAAGGGCGTTTGTTTCGCTGTTGTACAAAACTTGGTCGATATAACCTTGAGCCATCAGTCTTGTTAAGGTTTCTCGCTGCTCTGTGTTCTGTTCTAAAAGGCACTCTAAGTGCTGAATCCTTACAAGGTTCTCATCACCGGAATTGTTCTGGAGTGCAGCAGCATAAGATTTCAAGACTAGCTTGTGGCTGTAGATTAGTTTGTTAAGAACGGTAACGAATGCTACCTTCAAATCATCGTCCCTGAGAAACATCATCGAGCACTTATCTTTATCTGCAAGATGGGTGTTGCAGCACCAAGCTACGTATTTACCATAGGTGCCGGAGTGAATTCGCCTTCTAAAAGTATCGCCGCACTCACCGCAGATAATTTTCCCGGAGAACGCATATCGTTGCTGATAAATTTTGCTTTCACGCTTAATGCCTTTTTCAGCAGCTCTTTGTGAAATTAAAAGCCCGGCAGCTTCAAAATCCTCTTTGCTGATAATCGCTTCGTGGTGGTCTGCTATGTAGTATTTATCTACTTCACCATTGTTTGTATGTCTGTTGAAGGAATCGTCAGTATAGGTTTTCTGGAAAATGACATCGCCTGTGTATTTTTCATTTGCAAGAATGTCTCTGATGCTCGTTGAAGTCCATTTGCCACCACGCTTGGTAGGGATTTCTTCCGCAGATAGTTCTTTAGCAATAGTCTCCGTACCTTTGCCATTGAGAACTTCAGCAAAGATGCGTTTTACGATTTCAGCCTGTTCAGGAATAATGCGAAGTGTGCGTCCGTCCCAGCGGTATCCGTAAGGTGCATAGCTAAGCTTGAAGGTTCCGTTCTGGAATCGCTTCTTGATTGACCATTTGCTGTTCTCAGAAATAGATGTGGATTCACCCTCGGCCATTGAGCTGAGGATTGTCAGAAATAACTCGCTTTCCATTGAGCCGGTGTTGATGTTTTCTTTTTCAAAGTAGATTGGAATATCCAACTCCTGAAGTTTTCTCACAAGCTCCAAACAGTCCGTCGTATTTCTTGAGAATCGGCTGATAGACTTTGTGATGATAAAGTCTATCTTCTTAGAAGCGCAGTCTTGCATCAGGCGCATAAGCTCCGGACGTTTATCCTTCTTGGTACCTGTGATACCTTCATCAAAATACAGACCGGCGAACTGCCAGTCATCACGAGAAGTAATGAAACTTTCGTAGTGTGCTTTCTGCGTTGCTAAGCTCTCAAGCTGTGCATCATTATTGGTGGAAACACGACAATAAGCAGCTACGCGAAGCTTCTGTTTTTGGGTTGTTACATTCTGAACTTTATCGATTTTTGTAACCTTCTTCACGTTGGTTCACCTCCCTTTGTCAGTGTATATACATAACTCTAAAAGCTGTATTAATCAAGGATTTCAGGCATTATTTCTACATACATCGGGGAGAATGTTTTGCGGTTAAGAAGGGTTAATTTGTTGAATTCCAACAAGGAAATAAGTCCGGAATCCAGCATTGATTTTGCGACTTCCTGTGCTCTGAAGTAATCATAATCGCTTTGTAATTCAATATCAGTAACCAGAGTTGGCTCCGGTTTTAAGCGAGATGCTTTGTCTGTGGTTATAAGTACAGACTTGTTTTCAGTTTGATTCATAATATCCTCCAATCTGAAAGCTATGCCTTCACTTTCCCACTGGAGATGAGCGGATGTTTTGAGCGGAGGATTTTTGAAAAAGTCAGCAGACATTCTTATTAGCACTCGAAAGCCATAGAAACTGCCTTTGACCAAAAAGCAAAAAATAACGCCCGTTAGAGAAATTAATCTCCAACGGGCATAAATGCTTTTGTGTTTAGTTATCTTAAAAGTTCATTGACTCTTTTCTGTAGTCATTGCGAGCGCTCCTTTACTTTTAAATTACTGAAAAAGCAAATTTAGTTGTTTGCTTATATTTTTCATTTGCTTTTAAAACATTTGAAGGGAACTCAGGATGATTGATTGCATCAGGATATCCCTGAGTTTCAAAGCAAAAGCCACTATACTCAAGGTAAGAAGCCTCTTCCTTACCTTTTTTTACATGAACATAGTTGCCTGTATAAAGGTGAACTATCGGCTGTGTTGAGTAGCATTCAAGCTTGATACCGCTTTCTTCGCTCTCTGCTGTTGCACAAAGTACTAATGTATTTTCCTCTTTATCAATTACAAAGCTATGGTCGTAACCTTTAGCTATATCAATTTGTTCGTGTCCTTGTGCTAAACCATCAGATATTTTTCTGAAGTTTCTAAAATCAAAAGCTGTATTTTCTACTTTGCGAATTTCGCCTGTAGGAATAAGTGTTTCATCAACAGGAATAAAACTGTTAGCGTTGAATTTCAAAGAATGATTATTGATTGAGCCGTTTGTGTGACCGTTAAGGTTAAAATAAGAATGATTGGTAATACTGCAGAGAGTATCTTTATCAGATACGGCACTATACTCAACAGTAAGTACATTATCATCATCAAAAGAGAATTTTGCTTCTACTGTCATATTACCGGGATAACCTTCATCGTTATCTTCAACTTTAAGAGAAAAGATAACATTATCGCCCCTTACCATTGCATCCCAGATTCTGCGACTGAAACTTTTTATTCCACCATGAAGATGATTATGATTATCATTGGTTGTTAACTGATAATCTTTGTTATTAAGTGTGAATTTGCCATTACGGATTCTTCCACAGCATCTTCCAACTGTTGCACCAAAATATGCTCCGTCATATTCATAACCCTCAAGACCAGCATATCCGAGAACAATATCTTTTAGTTCTCCTTTTTTATCAGGAACTCTGATTGAAACAATAGATGCACCTAACTGACTTAAGGTAACACTTGCACCGTTTGCATTTTCAATCTTATAGTAGTTAACACCCTTACCTTTTGAATCTTCTCCGTATGTATAAATAATAATTGCTGCCGGCATAACTGCACCTCCATCATAATGTTTCTATAAATTTATCAAATGACTGCTGACCGTGTGGAGTTCTTTTAAACACTCCTGCGTCTTTCAAAACTTCAAGGAATACTTTTCCGATTTCGTCTTTAATTATCTCATCAATGTTATCTGCATCAACTGTATCGTATTTGTTCATAAACTCATAAACCCAGTTAGCGTGCTTACTTATTTCGTCAATTTCTGAAATATCGTAGCCGTTTAAAATAGCATCTTTAATTAAATTCATTTCATTTTTGAGTCTTGAAGGTAAAACTGCAAGACCCATAACTTCGATAAGTCCGATATTTTCTTTTTTAATATTGTGAAGCTTTGCGTGAGGGTGATAAACTCCCATTGGGTGTTCATCTGTTGTAATATTGTTTCTTAACACTAAATCAAGAACAAACTTACCATTCTTTTTTGAAGCTATCGGAGTTATTGTGTTGTGTAGTTCACCGTTTGTTTCTGCAAATATAAAAGCTTCTTCGTCAGTATAGCCTTTCCACTTTTCAAGTATATGACAAGCAAGAGCTTTAAGGTTTTCAACGTTTTTGCCTGTAAGTCTTATTACTGACATAGGCCACTTTACAATGCCACATTCAACATCTTCATAGCCTTCAATCTGGAATTTTCTTTCAACCTCTGCTCGATTGAGAGCAAACTCATATCTGCCACCCTGAAAATGTTCGTGTGTAAGAATAGAGCCACCCACAATCGGAAGGTCGGCATTTGAGCCGATTATGTAATGTGGAAACAATGAAATGAAATCAAACAATTTCGTAAATGTCGTATTATCAATAACCATTGGTGTGTGTTCACCATTGAATACTATGCAATGTTCATTGTAGTAAACATAAGGTGAATACTGCATAAACCATTCACTATCGTTTATATCAATAGGTATAATTCTATGGTTTTGTCTTGCCGGATGATTTATTCTGCCCATATAGCCTTCGTTTTCTCTGCAAAGAAGGCATTTAGGATAACCTGACTGTTTTTGTAGCTTTGCCGCTGCAATAGCCTTTGGATCTTTCTCAGGTTTTGAAAGATTAATAGTAATATCAATATCACCATATTCGGTGGTTGTCTGCCATTTTAAATCTTTTTTGATTCTGTATCTTCTTATGTAATCACTGTCACAACTGAGCTTGTAGTAATTATCAGTTGCCCTCTCAGGTGATATGTCATAATCTCTCCAAAAGTCTTTTATAATTTCTGAAGGACGTTTTACAAGAACGCTCATAAGCTTTACGTCAAACAAGTCACGATAGGTAATTGTATTTTCAGGGAGAAGTTCTTTTTTATACGCAAGGTCCAAGAGATTTTTTAGGATTTCTTCAAGATTTGATTCGTTATCATCTGTCAGAGACATATCATAATCGCCATCAGGCTCTGTAAGATTGTAAATTTCCATAAGTGTGTTTACTATATAAGTTTTATCTTCCGGTTCTATAAGACCGGTGTTTATTCCATAAGACACTAATCTAATAATCTGACTGTAAATACTTGTTTTCATAAAACGCCCTTCCTTTCTGTTAATTTGATTTATATCCGTTTGGATGTGTACTGTGCCATTTCCAGGCAGTTTCAATTATTGTAGAAAGCTCATTATATTGAGGATTCCAGCCAAGCACCTTTTTAGCTTTTTCGCTTGATGCTATCAGAACAGCAGGGTCACCGGCTCTTCGATTTTCTTCAACTACTTTTATCTCTTTACCTGTAACTTTTTTTGCTGTTTCAATAACCTCTTTAACCGAGAATCCAACGCCGTTGCCAAGGTTGAAAATATCACTTTCTCCACCGTTAATAAGATATTCAACAGCTAGGATGTGAGCCTGTGCAAGGTCGGTTACGTGAATGTAGTCACGAATACAAGTGCCATCGGGTGTATCATAATCTGTTCCGAATACGCTTATATGGTCCCTTGTTCCATTTGCAGTTTGTAAAATAATCGGAATAAGATGTGACTCAGGATTATGAGCTTCTCCGATTTTTCCACTTATATGAGCACCGCAAGCATTGAAATATCTAAGTGAAACATACTTCATACCGTGTGCCTGTTCTGTCCAGTAAAACATTCTTTCCATAGCTCTTTTTGTTTCACCGTAACAGTTAGTTGGATTAGTCGGATCGTTTTCAAGAATAGGAGTATGTATTGGCTCACCATAGGTTGCCGCTGTTGATGAGAATACAATTCTGTTTATATTATGAGCAACCATAGATTCAAGGAGTACTTTTGTTCCGCAAATGTTGTTGTCATAATACTTTAGTGGTTTTACCATACTTTCACCGACAAGTGAGTTAGCTGCAAAATGAATTACTGCATCAATGTCGGATTCTTCATCAAAAACATTGTCTATATCTGCTCTGTTACGAAGATCCCCTTCGTAAACTTCTGCATCAGGATGTATTGCTTCATAATAGCCTGTTTCAAAATTGTCAAAAACAACAACCTTATACCCTTGTTCAATAAGTCTGTAAACTGTGTGTGAACCGATATATCCTGCACCGCCAAGAACGAGAATTTTCATAAGTGACCCTCCTTAAATAACCTGGATACTGCCGTGTTTTCTTACTTTAAGAATGTGACAAGAATTTCTTCCGAATACTGAGTCAATAAAATCTCTGTATGTCTCAACAAAATCATTATATACAAATGCCTGTATAGTTCCTGCGAAGCCACCACCGTGAACTCTGCATACACCGTATTTCTGTAAAAGCTCACCGCTTAATGCTAAAGCAATTGATACATTCTGATTCTGAATATCTCTGCTTGCGTAAACATTCTGCAAATATTTAAATGAAGAGTTACCTGACTTCTTAATAACCTTTAAGAAAGTATCAAAATCATCATTTTTGAGAGCTTCTACAGCGGTATCAACATTCTTTTCTTCTCTAAAGAAATGGAATGCTCTTAAAACAGCTCTGTCTCCAACTTCTTTTCTGATTTCAGCCAGATTAAGAAAGAATTCATTTGAATCACATTCTCTTAAAACGTCCTTACCAAAATAATTTGCAACCTTTTTCATTTCTAAAGGAATCATTGCATAGTCATCAGTTAAATCTACGTGAGAGCCTTTTGTATCTACAATACAAAGACTATAGTTGTACTTTTCAAAATCAACGTCAATCTTATTAACGATAGGATTTTGAGGATCTTTAAAATCAATGTTAATCATACCGCCTACTGAACAAGCCATCTGATCCATAAGTCCGCAAGGCTTTTTGAAGTAAACATTTTCTGCAAACTGTGACACTTGAGCAATAACAACAGGGTCAATACTCATATCGTTAAACAAACCTGAGATGATTGTACCTATAACGTTTTCAAAGGCAGCAGATGAAGAAAGACCTGAGCCAACAAGAACATCACTTGTTGTATAAGCATTAAAACCTCCGATAGCATAACCTCTAGCTTTAAGTCCTTTAAGAACACCTCGGATAAGACTTTCTGTGTTACCGGCTTCGTTTTCTCTTATCTCTAAATCATCAATATCGATAGTTGCCATATCATAGCCATCAGAAACAAGCTTGATAACATTTGAATTGTTTTTAGCTACGACTGCGATAGTGTCAAGATTGATTGATGTTGCAAGAACCTTACCGTGTTGATGGTCAGTGTGGTTTCCGCAAACTTCGCTTCTGCCCGGAGCACTGAATACGCTGATTTCATCCTGACAGAAAAGTGTTTCATACTGTTTGATTGCTTTTATGTATCTTTCTCTGTGATAATCAACTAAGGATTTGTCAACATAGATATCTTCAAGCAAAGCATCGTATGTTTTGTTTTTTAAGTTTTCTTTTGCTGTTACTGAATTGATCATTATGCCCACCCTTTACTATTAAAAAATAATATTTGTTGTTTGTTTACCTCTATGTTAACTAAATTATAATTTATGTTTACTAAAATGTCAATGTGTTTTTAGTAAAATTTATCTATTTTTAAGTAAAATACTGTTTTTCTGTGTTTTGTACAATTTACCGCTTGATTTTTTAGTAAATATTTACTATAATAAAGACATAAAAGAGGTGATTTTATTGGCTACAATACGTGATGTTGCTAAAAAGGCTAATGTTTCTGTGGCTACAGTGTCAAGAATTCTTAATAATGATACAACTCTGAGTACTTCTCCTGAAACTAAACAAAGGGTTCTAAATGCAGCCAATGAACTTAATTATATTAAGAAAAAGAAAGTGATTTCCTCACCAAACTGCACTATTGGTATATTACAATGGTTTTCCGCTGTTCAGGAAATGGAAGATCAATACTATTTAATGATGCGTCACGGCATAGAGGACTGCTGTTCACAAAACAAGATAAACATTATCCGTAAATTTAAGACAGATGTGGATTACTTTGAAGCCTTAAGCGAGGTTGACGGCTTACTTTGTTTAGGTAAGTTTAGTAAACAAGAAATCCAAGAACTTAAAAATATTACTGATAATATTGTTTTCTTAGATATGCCTGTTGAAGATGCTGATATTACATCTATTACACTTGATTTCAAACAAGCCGTAACTTGTGCATTGGATTATTTAAATAACTTAGGTCACAAAAAAATCGGTTTTCTTGGTGGGATAGAAACTATAGAAGATAATTCTTCTTTGCCTGATGAACGACTTGGCATCTTCAAAGAATACTGCGAAGCTAATAGTATTGAATATAAAGAATATATAGGTATGACGGAGTTTAATATTTCATCTGCACATAATGCAATGCGTGATATGATTGACAAAGGTAATTTACCTACTGCAATATTCGCCGCAAGTGATCCGATTGCAATTGGTGCTATGCGAGCATTGCAAGATAGGGGATATAGGGTTCCTGAGGACATTTCCATAATAGGCTTTGACAATACCGAAATTTCAAACTATACAAACCCACCGCTTACAACTATGAGTGCCCCTGTTTACGCAATGGGAATGTATGGTGTGTCGATTGTATATAATATGGTTACATCAGGACAAAAATCTATTCCATCTCCTATGCGAATTAAACTCCCTTGTAAAATCGAAATTAGAAACTCTTGTAAAGAAATTTAAAATTACACCTGTATCAAAAGCGTTTTGTTTGATACAGGTGTTTTTATTTTTGTTTCAGCTTAAATAACAGCGTACTAGTACCACCTTTAGTTCTATATCTTTGCGTAGCTTCAATAAGCCCTGCCTTACGGAGGTCTTTGATTGCTCTGCGGACGGTGGCTTGGGACAGCTTTATTTCCTTTGCAATAGTAGAAACGGATGGCCAGCATTCTCCGTTTTTGTTGGCTCGGTCGTAGAGATAAACATATACGGCAACTGCTCGATGTGGTAAGTCCATTTGATATAAAAATGTTAGTCTACTCATCTTCAGTTGCCTTCTGTTTTGGTCGTTCGGTTCTTAGTGGAGCTTGTTTTTCTTTAGGTGGTTTGTTATCTTTGTTTTCGATAACTTCTACTGTTTTAGTTTTATCAATAAAATCAGGATTGTAAGACTCAATTATCTTATTCATCAACTCTGTACTGTTAGCATAAGCAACCTGACGGTTTCCGTTCTCTTCAACGGTATATGCTTCTTCAAACTTAATACCCCATTTAAAAAACAATTTAAGTTTAACTTTCATAGGATAAAAGCCTGTTTTCATAACAACAAATGTGCCTTTGGGCAAGGATTTCAGTTCATCAGGAGTCATCAATGGTCTCTCTATCATCTGCAAAGATTGTGACGGATCATTTTTACTTTTGCTGACTGAACCACTCATCACTGTTCTACTACCAAGTGACTTTGACAATATTTCTGCACTTGTACTGTTAGGAGCAAAGCCACCAAAGATTGTAAGCTGTGTATTATCAATGATAATATCTGCTCCCTCTTTACCATAATTTTTCTCAAGCTGTGCAAAGGATTGAATAATTGGTACTATCTGCAATTTACGAGAACGTGATGCAGAGAACATCATCTCTGCTGAATCAATCTTAGGCAGAGTGCCAAATTCATCACAAAAGAACACACAACGATAAACGAGCAATTTCCTATACATAAAAACAAGGTCATCATTTTTCGATGACCTTGTTTGCTTGTGAAAGTTGTAATACTCATTACACCTTACTTTTTATATTTTTTCTTGTATTCACTTGGTGACATTCCTGTATGCTTATGAAACAGTCGGCTAAAATACAATGAATTATCATATCCAACCGCATTTGCTATTTCAGTAATGTTGTAATCTGTATTTTCAATTAAATTGATAGCATTGGTAATACGAAGGGAAACGATATATTGCATCGGAGTCACCTTAGTGATTTTTTTAAAGTTGTTTATAAACCAACAAGAACTCATATGGCATTTTTCTGCATATTTTTCTATGTTGATTTGCTTATTGTAATTTTCGTTAAAATAATGAGTTGCTTTTTCAATCTCATTGATTACATCACTGCTGGCGGTTTGTCCTTCTTTCAAATATCGGTTAATCATCAAAAATATATGTCTTAGAATCATAGTTAAAAAATCTGCATAATTAACTCGACGAAGTTGTAACTCCTGAATCATTTGACGGAACAACCATTGATAATCAGGAGAGGTACCTGTAAAAAATACATTTTCTCCTTTAGGCATTTGATAATAATCTAAAATGTTATTTACATCATATCCTGTAAAATGCACCCAATAGGCTTCAGGCTTTTCTGATGCATAATAGTAATAAATCTGTGTTTCGCCCGGACGAAAAAGAATCATATTTCCTTTATTTATTATTCGCTCTTTACTGTCAAAATAAAAATGTGCTTTACCTTCAGCTATATAAAGTAATTGATAATCGCCACGACCGTTTGGACGTTCAGTAGAAATGACACTACTTGTATGTACTCTGTAATATCCACAACAGGTTACCATAATTGGTTTTGAGTAATCTACTATATCTTCGTGCGGTTTTCCTAAATATGCAAGGTTTGTATACATAAATTTTAACCTCCGCTTTTTACTTTATATAAATATTATACATAAATTTTGAGCTATTACAATAGATTACTTTAATTTTGTGCATATATCATTTAATTCTGTGCATTGCTACCGCAGTATATCATTGGTAAAATATAATCAAAAAAGAGAACATGTTAATAAATTATTAGCAATTTCTACTCATAAGAACTGGAGGGATGACTTAAAATTAAACCTACTTTAATTAGAGTAATTACTCATCATACGGGACGGCAAATGATATAGATGAATAAAATAACTCTAAGCGACCAATCCACATTAACAAAATCAAACTTTAAGATTACTGACAAGAGGTGTTTACAATGACAGAAAAGAAATATTTAAAATGGTATAACAAAATCGGTTACGGCTCAGGCGATATCGCAGGTAATGTGGTGTATGCATTCCTTACATTCTTCCTGATGATTTATCTGACAGATACAGTTGGTCTGAATGCCGGCATCATCGGTACACTTATGATGGTTTCAAAAATATTTGACGGTGTTACAGATATTTTCTTTGGTTCAATGATTGATAGGACAAAAACAAAGCTTGGTAAAGCAAGACCTTGGATGCTTTATGCTTATATAGGTTGTGCAGTATTGCTTGTAGCAGCGTTTGCTATACCAGCAAGCTGGGGAGAAACAGCAAAATATATATATTTCTTTATCGTATATACACTTTTGAACGCTGGTTTCTTTACAGCTAACAACATCGCCTATGGAGCTCTTACAGCTCTTGTAACCAGAAATGGAACAGAAAGAGTTCAGTTAGGTACTTTTAGATTTATTTTTGCAACAGCTACAAGTATGACCATTCAGGCTATTACAGTTGGTGCTGTAGCATTTTTAGGAAACGATGCTAATGCTTGGAAATGGATGGCAATTATTTATGCTATTATCGGTATTGTGGCTAACACAATTTCAGTATTCTCAGTAAAAGAACTTCCTGATGATAAAACTAATGAAGAAGAAATTATAGAAGAAAAGAAAGAAACAAATAAATATTCTTTCAAACAGGCAATGAAATACCTTATTCAGAACAAATACTTTGTTATTATTTGTTGTACATATATTCTGACACAGTTATATACTGCAATGACAGGTATGGGTATTTATTACACTAAGTACATCTTAGGAGATCCAAATCTTCTCGGTACATTTTCACTTGCAATAAACATTCCAATGATTATCGGATTAATTTCAACCCCGTTTTTGGTAAGTAAATTCAAAGGTATGTATAAAGTGAATATTGTTGGTTATATAATTTCAACTATATTCAGAGTGTTAGTTTTAGTGGGTGGTTATATTGGTAATGTACCTATGATGCTAATTTGTTTAGCTATTTCTACACTTGGTATGGGTCCTCTTCAGGGAGATATAAATGCTCTTATTGCTGCATCTTCAGATTATACATACAAGAAAAAAGGTGTCAGGATTGACGGTACAATGTTTTCATGTACTTCACTTGGCGTAAAAATTGGCGGCGGTATTGGCGTAGCTCTTACTGGTTGGTTGCTCGAAGCTAGTGGTTACATTGAAAATGCTGCAGTACAGTCAGCATCTTGTGTAAGTATGCTCAACTTTATTTATCTTTGGTTACCGCTCATAATCAATATTGCTATTATGTGTTTGCTTTTCTTCTTAAAGGTTGAACAGGCTAACAAAGAATTAAGCACAGATAAGTAATTTCAGATAACAGAATAGAATATTAAAGGGAGAAATAATCATGAAAGAGTTTGAAAGTTTTAAAAGAATAGGCACAACACCACACAGAAGTTACTATATTCCTTTTGCTACAGAAGATGTAATAAAGAATAAATATGGCATAGTAGACCGCACATCAAGTTCAAGATTCTTATCACTTGACGGTGTATGGCAAATCGAACAGCACGACCATATTGATGATTTCGATGTAAACGAGAAACTTAGCAAAACAATTCCTGTTCCATCATGCGTTCAGATGCATGGTTATGACCATATTCAGTATTTGAACACAAGATATCCTTTCCCGGTTATGCTTCCACACATCCCTTATGAAAATCCTTGTTGGCATTATAGACGTACATTCAACCTCAAAAAGCAGGACAATGAAAGATACTACATCAACTTTGAGGGTGTTGACTCTGCTTTTTATCTTTACATTAATGGTAGCTATAAAGGATATTCTCAGATTTCACACTCAACAAGTGAATTTGATATTACAGAGCTTGTTGTGAACGGT
The DNA here is from genome assembly GCA_029225165.1 of Oscillospiraceae bacterium. Classification (GTDB taxonomy): domain Bacteria; phylum Bacillota; class Clostridia; order Oscillospirales; family Acutalibacteraceae; genus Ruminococcoides. Next base: position 3,747 of record JAQXVY010000051.1, on the reverse strand, counting down.
GAAAACACAATTGATGTCCTTGTACTTAAATGGTGTATTTCAACTTATCTTGAATGTCAGGATAAATTCCGCTTCTCAGGTATTTTCAGAAATGTATATCTTCTTAATCGTCCTGAAAAGCACATTACAGATTATAAAATCGAAACAAAGCTTTCAGGCACCGACGGTGAATTAGTATTCATCAATGAAAGTTCTGTTGATATAACACTTAACTTTAACGACAATACTGTTCTTGCACCTGCAGGAAAAAACACAATAATAAAGGTTGAAAACGTACTTCTTTGGACTGCCGAAGAGCCTAATCTTTATACATTAGAGTTACAGGCTTGTGGTGAGAAAATCATTGAAAAGGTTGGTTTCCGTGAAGTTACTATAGACGGAAAAGTATTTAAAATCAATGGTGTTCCTGTAAAATTAAAAGGTGTAAACCGTCATGACTTCAACTGTGAAACTGCCGCTACTGTAAGCCTTGAAAACCTTGTAGAGGATATTCAGCTTATGAAGGAACTCAATGTTAATGCAGTAAGAACCTCACACTATCCAAACAGCCCTGAATTCTATCAGCTTTGTGACGCTATCGGTCTTTATGTAATGGACGAAGCTGATATTGAGATGCACGGTGCTTGTACTCGTGACGGTTGTTATGAGATAGAGCTGTGGTCCGAATACGCTGAAAATGAATTTTTTACTCCTGGTATCACAGACAGAATAACAGCACTCGTTGAGAGAGATAAAAACCGTTCAAGTGTAATTATTTGGTCTCTTGGTAATGAAAGTTCATTTGGTAAAGCATTCTTTGATGGTGCTAAATTTGCCAAAAACCGAGATAATACAAGACCTGTTCACTATGAAGGCTTGCAGAATGCTGATCCTAAGTATTACTACAGCGATATGGTTGATATGGTAAGCATGATGTATCCATCATTTGAAACCATCCGTGAAAAGGTTCTTAACAATCCTGAAGAAACTCGTCCGTTTGTTATGTGCGAATACACACACGCAATGGGTAACAGTTGCGGAGATATTGCAGAATACTGGGATATGATTTACAACAACGAGCAAATGATGGGTGGTTTCGTTTGGGAATGGGCAGACCACGGTATTAAAACTGACAAAGGTTTCCTTTATGGTGGTGACTTTGAGGAACCTGAGCACGATGGTAACTTCTGTGCAGATGGTCTTCTTACTCCTGACAGAAAGCTTAAATCAAACGCTCTTGAAATGAAAGCTGTTTATGGGGGAAAAACAAAATCTGAAATTACAGAAGTAGAAATTCCTGAAAGCACATATAAATTCTCATCAGGTATCAAAATTGAAGTTAATGAACATACAGGTGAAATCACATCCATTAAGGTTGACGGAAACGAGATTTTACACACACCAATGCATTTCAATATTACTCGTTACACAGATAATGACCGTGACCTCATACCTCATTGGATTGATCGTTGTCACTTAAGCTCTTGTAAGCCATACATTTTCTCATGCGAAAAGACAGAGAATAATTACAGCTTTACAGGTGTTATGGCTGCAAACTGTCTTATGCCGGCTGTAGAATTCAAATTGAATTACGAAGTATCAGGCAACGAGCTCATTGCTACTATAGAATATAAAATCGCAGATTATATTCAGAACTTACCAAGATTTGGTCTTGAATTTGGTGTAGATAAGGCACACAGCAATTTCTCCTATGTTGGTTTTGGTCCTACTGAGAGCTACAACGATAAACATATTGCTTGTGAATACGGCTACTATGTAAGCTCAGCAGAAGAAAACTACGACAGAAAATATATTCATCCACAGGAATCAGGAAGCCACTACGCTTGTGAGTATCTTGCAGTAAAGGATTTATTCCGTGTAACAGCAGAAAAGCCATTCTCCTGCTCAGTAAATCCATTCACAACAGAACAGCTCAGAGAAACATTACACTCTTTTGAGCTTGAAGAAAACGACTTTGTAAATGTTTGTATCGACATTGCAATGCGTGGTGTAGGTTCTCACTCTTGCGGTCCTGACCTTCCTGAAAAATACGAAATTCCAAGAGAAGGTAAGAACACATTTAGATTTAAGTTCTGATAGATAACATAAGGGAGAACTACTATGAAGATTGCATTGATTGCACACGACAAAAAGAAAAATTAAATAATTGAACTTTCAAAGAAATACAAAGATGTGCTTTCGCAGCATGAACTGTACGCCACAGGAACAACAGGAACATTGATAATGGGGGAAACAGGTCTTACCATCCACAGAATGAAAAGTGGCTCTCTTGGTGGCGATCAGCAAATCGGAGCAATGCTTGCTAATGGAGAAATTGATTTAATAATTTTTCTCCGTGACCCACTCACTGCTCAACCACACGAACCTGATGTTTCAGCATTACTCCGTTTAGGCGATGTTCAGAAAATCCCTCTTGCAACAAACGAAAGAAGTGCAGTAATAATGCTTGAAGCATTAAAAAACAAATCCTTCTTTGAAAGCATTTGATAATAAGTTTATTTTAGTATACACCCTTAAGTAATCAATTAAAGAAGATATCGTTCGATTTATTTTAAATCGGGCGATATTTTCTTTTATCAAAGAATCGTCCAGATATACAGCGGAGCTGTAAGTGAAAACACAAGACACACAAATAGGATTGCCGGTGCGGTGAATTCAAACTGTCCATGCTTTCGGTAGTCCATATATGCCATAGACAGCTTAACAAAGAATAAGATAGCAAGTATCATATCCACAGCAGGAAACACAACATTGTTTACTACATTTTTAATCTGAGTTTGTGCAGTTGTCCAAGTGTTTTCTATTGCAGTTGATACATCACCTGCGGCAAAAACAGGTAATGCTGAAATTGCAAACAATAGTAAAACAATCGCAAAACCTACAACAATAAAAAAATATCACCCAAATGAGCCAAAAGGTTCAGTTTTTATTATTACTTTGCATTTACAATAAACAACACATATTACCAATGTTTAATTTATAAAGCAAACTGCTCTTGCCGCCTTGCTCACGGTAACGCTGTTCGGTTTCGATTAGTCCGGCTTTTTTCAAATCTTTAATAGATCTTTTTACCGTGGCAGACGACAGCTTTATGTCGTCTGCCATTGCTTTAAAGATATTCAGTTAAATTTTTGTTGTGTAGTCAAGCGCAATCCAACCTGCACCGCTTTTCAGCTTGCCCCAGCCTTTATCAGAGCCTGTTCCTTGCCTTGTTTCAACAATGGTGAAAACTCCTTTGCCGGTGAACTTGCCGGTTGCGGCGTAGTTCGTGCCGGGGTCTTTGCGGGTTGTCTGAAACACTAATATGGAGATTATGTTTCATCATTTCACCTCCAATTCCGAGAGCCTTATGTGTTGCCCTCTATTTGTTAGCCTTGGAAATGATATAAAAAGGACGGTTTTTTAAAAAATTTTAAAAAAATTTTAAAACAGTCAAAAAAAATAACGCCCGTCAGAGAAATTATTCTCCAACGGGCATAAATACTTTGTTTTTTCAGTTATCTTAAAAGTTCATTGACTCTTTTCTGTACGGCGTTGTAATCGTAGCCCGCAGAAATGAGTCTTTTCTTTCTGTCGGCTCCGTTGCCCCATTTGCCGTTAATTACTTCACGGGCAATGGAGTCAATGGATTTTTTCTTTGTGGTGTTTTCTTTGCTTGTAGAACCTTTTTTGTTTGGGGTGTTGAGTGCTTTTGTAACCTCCTTTGCCACATTACCCAGTCTTGAATATAACCAGTCGCCGGGGCAG
>JAQXVY010000050.1 GCA_029225165.1 Oscillospiraceae bacterium | reverse complement strand
AGTACGAGAGGACCGGGATGGACGTACCTCTGGTGCACCAGTTGTCACGCCAGTGGCACAGCTGGGCAGCTATGTACGGAACGGATAAACGCTGAAAGCATCTAAGCGTGAAGCCGACTCCAAGATTAGATATCCCATCAGGAAACTGAGTAAGACCCCTTGTAGACTACGAGGTTGATAGGCTGCGTGTGTAAGCATGGTGACATGTTCAGCTTGGCAGTACTAATAGGTCGAGGGCTTGACCACAAAGTCTTTTGGTCAGCTAATATCGCTTGTTCTTTATTCAGTTTTGAAGGTGCAAAAGGCATATGCGCCATTAGCTCAGTTGGTAGAGCACCTGACTCTTAATCAGGGTGTCCCGGGTTCGAACCCCTGATGGCGCACCAAAGAGAAAGAGCTGGTGAAAACCAGCTCTGACTCAAGAAAATAATTGGCCCGTTGGTCAAGCGGTTAAGACTCCGCCCTCTCACGGCGGCAACGCGGGTTCGAGTCCCGCACGGGTCACCAAAAGACCCCAAAAGAGCAAAAATAAAAGAGATATAAATAAGTTGGTGTTGATGACGCTGAGGGTCCACCTGTTCCCATCCCGAACACAGAAGTTAAGCTCAGTAGTGCCGAAGATACTTGGCTGGTGACGGCCCGGGAAAATAGGAAGATGCCAACATTTATATATTCCTCCATAGCTCAGTCGGTAGAGCGCATGACTGTTAATCATGATGTCACTGGTTCGAGCCCAGTTGGGGGAGCCAAAAGAAAACGAGTAGCATATTGCTACTCGTTTTCTTTTGTGTTCATCATTTCAGCACAATCGGGCTGGAAAAAACCGTAAATAAAACGCTCCGGTGGAACTTTTTTTGGGCGATGGGATTGCTGAATGTTTACCAAAGACAACACGCCATAAGGTTCAAGGCAGGTGCGTTATCCTTTATTATTCGTAAGTGGGAGAAGCCAGAGCAAGTATTGAAATTCCCCTGATTTTCTCAACATTTTATTAATTATTTTTGATTGTGTTGATGAATCAGTAAGGACAAGTCATTTACCTTGATTTCCATTAATTAATATGATATATTAGATCTATATAGTCCCACAGTTTATAATTATACAAGGTGGAATGTGTAGAGGAGCGTTAGTATGAAAAGAACATTAATATTTTTTGCTTCTCTTACAATAGTTATTCTTTCGTTGTGTGCGTGTACTACTCATGAAGACCGTATTATCGGAACTCCAATGTTGAAAGTTATACTAAAACAGTCTTATGAAGAAGATGATAAGCAATTTTTCTATATAGTTGATGATAAAGGGCATGCAGAAAACACAGATACTTTCACAGCTGACGAAAATGTAACTACATTTTTCGCTGATACAGACACAGATTTTTATTGTGATATTGTGGATGGTAAGGTTATAAATACCCTAACAGGAACTAAAGGTAGCGATAAACAAGGAAATTTCATCACGGCAGATGAGACAACTGTAGAAATTATGGAGGTAGCCGCAAATACTATTGATCATGATATGTATGAATTTTCTGTATGGTGTAGTAAAGGCAAATATTATGTCTTTGTAAAGTTGAATGTTAATTGGCAGGATCCATGTGTACTGTATTTTTACGACACAGCCAAAAAGGAGCTAACAGAATTATATAGTTGGGAAAGTAAAGATTTGGTGGGTATTTCAACTGACATAAAATGAGATACTATTACAACAGGAAAATCTCGGTTTTTGATGCATATTAAAATTTAATAGTAAAGTTAAGTAGCCGATTGTTAATAATTATATGAGTAACCAGCTTCTTGGAGTGGGTAACACAGTTGCATCAATAAACGAAATCTATTTGTTCCTTTAAAATTTGAAAGCTATTGAGGACAGCTGTAACACTATCCTTTACTTGTTCAGGCTCCCGAATATAAAGCTGAAATTTTCGGTAGTGTAGGCGTTAGATAATTTTATAGACAACAATGGAGAATTTTGCTATAATGCATTTATAAAATACCGGGAGGAATTGAAATTTAAAAAGAAAAATTTTTTGAATAAAGCAGTCATAAGAATTATGTGCATAGCCATATCTGCATTTTCTGTTTTTTCGTTGACCGCTTGCGGAAAGAATGATAAATCCGCTCCCAAACTGCACAACATTTCATATCCCGATAATTATGCCACACATCAGGATGATGAAGGGGCTGATGCATTTAACAATAGCCTTGACCATCCCGACAGTCGTTATTATGTTATCAACGATTATTATAATATGAAAAGTGATGATACACTTCATATTATTTCCCGGTTTAAGACTTATCAGCAGACAACAGAATACAGTTGCGGATGTGCTTCGGCGTTTATGGTTCTTAGTCATTTTGGTGTAGATAAGTATGACGAGATGCAGATAGGCAAGCTTGTGGGTGTTGATACAACTCACGGAACATCTGTAGAGGGATTAAGTGATTTTTTTGAATCCATAGGCTGGAAAACAGAAAGTCACGCTTCAACTACACCCTATTTTGATACAGTTGAAGATTTTGAAAAATTCGCTCTTGAGAAAATTGATAACAATATTCCCATAATGGTTGATTGGGTTGACTGGGCAGGTCATTGGCAAGTGTTGATAGGAATTGATACCTGCGGTACAGAATCCGTATATGATGATGTAATGATTTTAGCTGATCCATATGATGTCACCGACCACTATCAGGACGGATATTACACATATCCGCTGGGAAGATTTTTTAATATGTGGCGAGAGGGTTCGTGTACTGCTAATAAAAATCCATACAGTCAGCCATTTGTTATAGCAGAACCAAACTAAGATACATTTTGGATGCTTCAAGAAGTTTGTCTTTATTTTAAGAGTGATAAAAAATAAGAATTTGAAGTTTTAAATTGTACTCCGATTGATTATTCATATACATCGGAGTACACAAACTTCTTTTGTTTTTATGTCCTTTGCTTGTTTTGCAGAGGGCATTATTTTTTGCTGTGTATTTGTTATGATAAATTCCGTTTTGTATTAACTGTTTTCTTAACGAAGATTTTTTTGACGAGTTTAGCAAAAAGCTTGGATGCGACGAAAAAGACAGTAAATTCAGTATGGGAAAGGTAATCAATGAAAGGAGCTTGTATTGACATTAAAATTGTGCAAATTATTGATTTTTTATGCGATTTATGTTATACTTATATAAAATACGAACGATTTGAATTATAGTGAGAATTTAGATAAAGTAATTACTTAAGAGCAATGGAATGCGAAATAGCTTGTCTTATGTAAAGGTGCATTAACGGCTTTGCTGAGTTGGGACTTTACGGCGCAGGGATTCGTACCTTGGCTAAATATTGCGGATATAACACATCTATGATTTATACATATTTTAAGGATTTTGATGACCTTATCGTTAACTACATCAAATACTATATGAGCAAGATAGGTTAAGGTTACTGTACAATAGATAATGCTTCACTGTAAGTGAAACTTTGAAAAAATGCTGTTTGTTCTATGTTTCTCTGTTTTCAAATAATTTATATATTACCGGTGTTATTAACTTATAATAATCTTGATGAATTTATAATTTTATTATAAAATATCCTTGTAACTTAACAAGATTTCTATTATAATTAAATAAATATTTTGTGTTGGAGGTATTATTATGCAAATCACAACTAATATCAGTAATCAGAATCTTATAATTTCATTAAGCGGTAGACTTGATACTATTACATCACCCCAGTTAGAGGAGGAGATTAACCGCAATTCTTTTGATGAATTTGAAACGGTTACTCTTAATCTGAGAGCACTTGAGTATATATCAAGCGCAGGACTCAGGGTTATTTTAATGCTTTATAAGAAACTGACCGGTGCCGGAGGTAAGCTCAGGCTTATTAATGTGAATGATATGATTATGGAAATATTCTCTATGACAGGAATGGACAGTTTTCTTGAGATAGAGAAAAACTGATTAAAGCATAGTATTTTTAATGAGAGTGATGTTATGAGTGAAACAGCGTTAAAACGTAATTCTGTCACAATTAACAGGAAGTATTCGGAATATTTTTTGCCTACCGTACTTACTGCTATGGCTACAAATATTGCAATGATTGTGGATTCGATAATAGCCGGTAATATCCTTGGTAAGAATGCTTTGGCTGCAATAAACCTGTTATCTCCTGTTGCTCAACTCTATTTTTCCCTGACAATTTTGTTCGGGCTGGGGGCTTCAAGCGTTATAGCTGTTGCAAAGGGCAAGAATGACAGAACCCTTGTAAACCGCATTTTTACCACAACATTTATTGCAGTTGTGTTATTATGCGTCGTGCTGATGGCAATACAGCTTCCCCTTGCAGGGGGAATCTGCTCTTTGTTTACTAAGGACAAAGTTTTGAATCCCCTTTTATACCAGTATTACATACCGTTTATAATCGGAACACCTCTTAATCTGATTCTGCTGTGTTCAACTTATTTTATAAGAACAGACAACAGACCGAAATTTGCTTCAAATATAATTATTGTGGCAAATATAATAAATCTGATTATGGACTATGTATATATGGGTGTTTTGGGTATGGGTATTGCAGGCTCGTCAATAGCCACTGTCACCGGCTACGCTGTAGGCTTTGTAATGATGATTACACATTTCACTTCAAAAAAGAGTACAATGAATTTTGACTTTTCAATTCTGAAAGCTCCCAAAAAATTATTTGGAATTTTTTCCGAACTGATTACGGTGGGATTATCCGGTGCGTTGGGAACCCTTCTTATAACGGTGAAAATGCTGTTCCTCAACTGGATTATTATGAGTACAGGCGGTAGGGACGCAATGGCTTCCTATTCAATATGCTCATCCAGTCAGGTTTTTATGTCTATGTTCATAACAGGAGCGTCCCAGACTATGATACCCATTGTGGGTGTTTGCCTTGGTGAAAAGGATTTTGACGGAATACGGTATGCCTTCAGACGGGCATTCACAATTCTTGCGGTAGTAAGCGTTGTTACTACGCTGTTTATATTGGTTGCGCCTGAGCCTGTAATAAAGCTTTTCGGAATAACTGCGGAAAACGATATTTTAAATGCAGTTCCTGCCCTTAGGATAAACGCTCTGTCCTTTCCTGCCCTTGCCTTTTCTTTTCTGTTTCTGTATTACTATATGGCAACCCAGAGAAAGACATTATCAACTACCATTGCTGTTGTCAACGGCATTGCAATACTGATTCCATCAGCCCTGATTCTTTCGGTATTTTTCGGAATAACAGGCGTGTGGATTTCACTTGTTGTGGCTCAGGTCGGCACTTTGATTGTATTGTATTTTATAACTCTGGTTATTAAAAGAAAATCAAAGGGTAAGTATGACAACTTTTATCTTCTTGAATCAAGTGATGATAATCAGATTGTTTCCTTGTCCTTCAAAGGCTCAAAGGAAAACGCCTCCGGTGTTTCTCTATATTTAGCATCCTTTCTTACAAGTCACAATATTGAAAAAAATGTTGCTAACAGGATAGCCGTAGCTGTTGAAGGAATTTCGGCAGATATAGCAGAGCGTACCTATAATAAGAAAAAAGCAGATATTGATATTCGTATTATGATTGACGGCGGTGACACAATAATTTCTATTCGTGATAACGGTGAGCCGTATGACATTGTTTCAAATGACAGTGAAGAAAAAACACTTTCGGAAATTGAGGTAGTAAAAGCAGTTTCAAAAAGTGTTGAATATTCAAGTGTTCTGGGATTTAACAGATTGGTAATTAAAGTTTAAAGCAGAAGAATACATTTAATCTGTACAACTTAAAAATATTTTTTAGGGGTGAATTAAATGAATAAAGAAAAAAAGACTGTTCTTTCAAAGACAGAGTACGGAATTTATTTTGACTATTTGAATAATCCGAGCAGTATTGCTTACAATATTCCGTTGTTTTTAAAGCTTGACTGGGATATTGACATTACAAGACTTAAGCAGGCGGTTGAAACTGCTATTGAAAATCATCCGTATATTAAGTCCCGTTTAACTACAGACAACGACGGAGCTGTCTACAAGCTTTCCTCCGATGAACCTGCAGTTGTGGAAGTTAAAGAAATGCAGGTTGGTGATTTTGACAAAAAAAGTCTTGTTTATCCTTTCGAGTTACTCAGCGAAAGACTTTATCGTTGCTGTATTATAAGTCTTGATTCCTATGTAATGCTTTTCTGCGATTTTCACCATATTATCTTTGACGGCTCGTCGGCCAAAATCTTTTTGAATGATGTTGACCGAGCCTACAACGGTTTGCCCCTTGAACCGGAGCATTTTACAGGAAACGATGTTTCGGATGAAGAAGAGGAAAGACTAAAGACAGATGAGATTAAGGAAGCTAAGGAATATTATAATTCTGTTTTCAGTGGCATTGAGCTTGATTCCGTTATGCTGAATGACAAAAACGATGGAAAGTCCATAGCAAAAGCAGTGGACTACAAATTCACCTCCTTTAACGCTGACGATATAAGACAGTTCTGCCGCAAAAACGGCATAAAAACAAGCACCTTCTTCTGCGGTGTTTACGGCTTTTTACTTGCAAAATTTTCGGGAGCTGAAGAAAGTCTTTTTGCGACTATTCATAACGGACGAAAGGAAAAGCTCTCAAATTCCTTGGGAATGTTTGTTAAAACATTGCCTGTTTACTGTAATTTCAGCAAGAACGAAAGTACTTTGCAATTTCTGAAAAATCTTGATTCACAACTTCAAAACAACAGAAAATATGATTTGTATTCATACGCAGATATATGTTCTGATTTACAGATAAATCCGCCAACTATTTTTGCATATCAGGGTGATATATTTAGAAATATTAGCTTTTGCGGAAAGAAAATATTTGCTGACACCATAGATGTTCCCGATGCCAAGGCGAATATTTCGGCAGAGCTTTCAAGAATTAACGGGGAGTTCTCGTTAAGATTTGAATACCGTGCAGATTTATATGAGGAAAAGTCTGCAGAAAGTTTTTTGAAATCCTTTGAAAAAGGGGTAACTGAATTTATAAGTAAAGAAAACATAAATGATATTGACATAACCGATAACGAACAGCTTGCACTTCTGGATAGCTTTAATGAAACAGAAAAAGACTACGAAAAAACCGATATTGTAACTCTGTTCAGACGACAGGCACAGCAGAATCCTGACAACACAGCCGTTGTATATCTTGACAAAAACTATACATACAAAGAGGTTGACGAGATTTCCGACAGGATTGCAGGGTATATTTCTTCCTTGGGAACAGGAAAGGAAGATGTTGTTTCCCTGCTCATTCCCAGAAGTGAATATATGACTATTGCGTCTATGGGTGTACTAAAGTCAGGCTCTGCCTATCAGCCACTTGACCCGTCATATCCCCAGGAACGACTTGAATTTATGATGAAAGACGCTGACGCAAAGCTGTTGATTGCAGGTAAGGATTTACTAAGCCTTGTTCCCAATTACAGCGGAAAGGTACTTCTTATTGAGGATATTCCAAGTCTACCTGAGTGTGATAAAATCGGCACAAATCCAAGTCCTGAGGATTTATTTATTATGCTCTACACCTCAGGCTCCACAGGTACACCAAAGGGTTGTATGCTTGAACACAGGAATATTGTGTCCTTCTGCAACTGGTTCAGAAATTATTACAGCCTTACATCAGACTCAAAAGTTGCGGCATATGCAAGCTACGGCTTTGACGCAAATATGATGGATATGTACCCTGCACTGACAACAGGGGCAACAATACATATCATTGATGAAGCAATCCGTCTTGACCTTGTAGCTATTGACAAGTACTTTAACGAAAATGGTATAACCCACAGCTTTATGACAACACAGGTGGGCAGACAGTTTGCAACGGAAATTGACAACAGCACCATAACCGAGTTGTCTGTGGGCGGCGAAAAGCTTGTACCGCTTAATCCACCGAAAAATCATAAAATGGTTAATCTTTACGGACCTACGGAAAGCACAGTTTGTATAACTGCCTTTGAGCTTGACAGGCTTTATGACAGAGTTCCCATAGGCAAGGCGCTTGACAACACAAAGCTTTATGTTGTTGATAAACAGGGCAGAAGACTACCGCCTTGTGTTCCCGGTGAATTGTGGGTAGCGGGTCACGGCGTGTCAAGAGGCTACTTAAACCGCCCCGAACAGAATGAAAAAGCCTTTATCAAAAATCCTTTTACAAATGAAAAAGGCTATGAAAGGGTTTACAGAACAGGTGATATTGTTCGTTATCTTCCTGACGGTAACATTGACTTTGTGGGCAGAAATGACGGTCAGGTGAAAATCAGAGGTTTCCGAATTGAGCTTTCCGAGGTTGAACGCATTATCCGTGATTTTGATGGCATAAAGGACGCAACTGTTGCCGCCTTTGACGAGCCAAACGGCGGAAAGTTTATTGCGGCTTATGTTGTTTCGGATGAGAAAATAGATGTTCAAAAGCTGAACGAATTTATCCTTGAAAATAAACCACCCTATATGGTGCCTGCCGTTACAATGCAGATTGACAAGATTCCCCTTAATCAGAATCAGAAGGTCAACAAACGAGCATTGCCAAAGCCTGAAAAGAAAGCGCAGAACAGTGAGTCGTCATCAAAGCCTATGACTTTCCTTGAAAAGAAAATCCACGCAATCATTGCTAAAATTCTCGGTAATGATAATTTCACTGTTACAGAAAATCTATTGTTTGCAGGACTGAATTCTCTGTCGGTAATTAAGCTTGCAGTGGAACTCCACAAGGAATTCGGCTTTGAGGCTGATGTAAAGCAGATGATGAAGGAATGCTCGATTATCTCTATTGAAGACCAGCTTCAGGAATACCTTATGAGCGGAGCATTGGCAAAGAATACAGCCCGGACTAAGGAAAAAACTTACAAGCCTTTGTATCCTCTGTCAAAGACCCAGTTGGGCGTATATCTTGACTGTATGAAAAATCCATATACTACCCTATATAACATTCCGTCTGTTCTTAAGTTTACCAAGGCTATAAATGCAGAAAAACTTGCCGACAGTGTTAAAAAGGTTATTCTTGCCCATCCGTATATATTTACACATCTTACAACTCAAAACGATGATGTGGAGCAGGTTTATCCTGACAACAGCCGGTTTGATATTTCTGTAAAGAAAATGCCTGAAAAGGAGATTGAACTCTTAAAGAAAGAATTTGTCAAGCCCTTTAACTTCTCCAAATCTCCGCTGTTTAGAATCCTCGTTGTTGAAACAGAGAGAAACACCTATCTTTTCGCTGATTTTCATCATATTATTTTTGACGGTGCCTCATACAACATATTCCTTAATCAGCTGAAATCGGCATATGAGGGTGGTGAAGTAAGGTCAGAGGATTATACATATTTTGACTATATTGATGACGAAATCAAGGCTGAAAGCAGTGAAGAATACAGCAATGCTGAAAAATTCTTTGATGATATGATGAAGAATTTTGAGTCGGCATCCGAAATTACTCCTGATTTAGGCTCACAAGGGGATAATGGTAAGCTTGCAGAAGTAAATGTTCCCTTTGATTTAACCGAGATAGAAGCCTTCTGTAATAAAAACGGAGTTACTCCTGCACAGCTTTTCCTTGCAGCCGCCTTCTATTCAGTATCACGCTTTACAAATTCAAGAAATGTATATATCAGCACAATCAGCAACGGCAGAAGCGATATGCGTCTGACGGATTGTTTCGGTATGTTTGTTAAAACATTACCTTTGGGAATTGAGATTGAAGATATTTCGGCGCTTGAATTTGTTAAAAAGAGCAAGTCTGTTTTTACAGGCGCAATAGAAAATGAAATTTATCCTTATTCAAAGATTTGTTCAAAATATGGATTTGCACCGAATATTATGTACGAATATCAGATTGGTGTAACGGACGATTTGAAAATTGACGGTGAAGCAGTTGAGCGGAATTTCTTTGATATGGAAATCACAAAGTTTAAGACAGCAATTTATATTGAAAATTATAAAAATCAGCCCTGTATTGTTGTCCGTTACAACGAAACGCTTTACAGTAAAGATTTGATGCAAACACTTGTAAAATCAATTTTCAATGCGACTATGCACATTATTTCTGCCCCTGACAGCAGGATAAGGAAAATTTCTCTCCTTGATGACAGACAACTTGATGAGCTGAAAAGCTTTTCTTTAACAAGTACCTCGCCTGTTGAAACAAAGCTTCTGCATAAAATGTTTGAGAATCAGGCTCAAAAAACTCCCGACAACAATGCAATTACAGCCTGTGACGGAACTCTTACATACAGAGAACTTAACCGCCGTGCAAATGCTACTGCAAATGAGCTTATTGCAAGAGGCCTGAAAAAGGGCGGAAGAGTAGTTGTGTTGCTTAGCAGAACCTCAAAAATTTTCTCAACTATTTTCGGTGTTCTCAAGGCAGGTGGAGCATTTATTCCCACCTGTCCCGACTATCCACAGGAAAGAATCAACAGCATTATTGAGGACAGCGAGGCTGATTTTGTAGTAACCGAGGGCGAGCTTGTTGGTGCTTACGATAAAACTGTAGATGTAGATTTACTCCTTGGCGGTGAAAACTGCGAAACACCTGACATTGATGTAAGTCCCGAGGATTTAGCTTATCTTATTTACACATCAGGCTCAACAGGAAAGCCAAAGGGCGTTATGCTAAAGCATATTGGAATTGCAAACTATTTAAGCTATAATGACGCAAACCCTCAGGTAAAGTATGTTGTTGATAATTGCAAGGCTTACGGCTCTGTAACGACAGTATCATTTGATATGTCACTTAAGGAAACAGTGCTTTCATTATGCAGCGGTCTGACGCTTGTCTTTGCAAGCGATGAGCAGACGGTTAACCCGATTGCCCTTGCAAAATTTCTTAAAGAAAATAGCGTTGATGCGTTCAACTCGACTCCTTCAAGGCTCTTGCAGTATATGGAGCTTGATGAATTTGCAGAAGCGATGGCTGACTGTAAGGTTATTCTTTCGGGCGGTGAGAAATATACTTATAAGCTCCTGAAGCTTCTCCGTGAAAAAACCAATGCAAAAATTCTTAATACCTACG